>DASSBX010000203.1:0-4303 GCA_035698305.1 Miltoncostaeaceae bacterium
CGGACGCGGTCGAGACCTTCCTGCGGCCGCTCCTGGCCGATGCGCGCGCCCGCCGGGCGCGGGGTGAGGAGCCGCTCTTCGCCTCGCACATGTTCGACGGCTCGTCGCTGCCGCTGGCCGACAACCTCCGGATCTCGGAGCGGCTCCTGGACGAGTGCGCCGAGATCGGGGTCGTGCTCGAGGTCGAGTGCGGGCTCGTCGGCGGCGAGGAGGACGGCGTCGGTGGCGCCGCGACGTACACCACGCCCGCCGACCTCATGCGCGTGGTCGATCGACTCGGCGCGGGCGAGCGCGGTCGCTACCTGGTCGCCGCGACGATCGGGAACGTCCACGGCGTCGGCGCCGCCCGGCCGGTGCGCCTGCGCCCGGAGATCCTCGCCGAGGGGCAGCGTGCGCTCGCGGCACGCCGGCCCGGCGCCAGGTTCGCGTACGTGTTCCACGGCGGCAGCGGGGCGGACCCGGGGCACGTCGCCGCCGCGATCGCGAACGGGGTCGTGAAGCTCAACGTCGACACCGACGCCCAGTACGCGTTCACCCGGCCGGTCGCGGGGCACATGCTCGGCCACTACGACGGCGTGCTCCGCATCGACGGCGGCGTGGGCGACAAGCACGCCTACGACCCGCGGGTCTGGGGTCGGCTCGCCGAGGAGGGGATGGCGGCCGCCGTCGCCGGCGCCTGTCGCCTGACGGGGTCCGCGGGTCGGGCGAAAGGTGGGGCGCGCCCTACTGCGCCGGCGGCGGAGACGGAGCACCATCGGTGAATGCCCCCGCGTCTGCTGATCGTCGACGACGACGCCGCCTTCCGGCGCCTGGCCCGGCGGCTGCTCGAGGGCGCGTTCGAGGTGGTGGGCGAGGCCGCGACCGCCGCTGAGGCCCGGGCGTCCGTCCGCGCGATGCGTCCGGACGTGGTGCTCCTCGACGTGCGGCTCCCCGATGGCGACGGCCTCTCGCTGGCCGGTGAGCTTCGGGCCGGCCCCGGCGCCGGCGCGCCCCTGGTCGTCCTGACGTCGAGCGACGACGTGGCGGCGGTCCTGGATGAGGATCTCGTCACCGAGGCGCGGGGGTTCATCCCGAAGGCGGCTCTCGACGACCGGGCGCTCATCGCGGTGCTCGAGAAACGCTGACGGGCGCGCGGGTCCGACCCCGGGGCGGTTCAGGGCATGGCGCCCTCGGCGGGGTCGCCCCCCGCCCTTCGCGCGAGTAGGGCGTAGAGGTCGCTCAGAGACGAGAGCACAGCGGCGCGCTCCTCCACGTCGGGCGACACCCGGCCCCAGTCGTCCTGATGCTCGCGCCACAGCGACGCGGACGCCTCCTCGGCGCGCATGGCCAGGCTCGCCAGCTCGAGCGGGGTCAGCCCGGCGAGCTCCTCAGCCGTGTACGACCCGGGGTCTCGGACGCTGTCGGGCATACAGACGGCCGGTACCCACCCGGACGGAGGAGGCGAACATCGATGTCAGGTGGCATCAGCCGTCACGATCGGGTCGTCGCCCCGCTCGAACGCGACGCACGCCGGGCAGACCCCCTCCCAACCGAGCTCGCCGCACTCGTCGCACCAGGTCTCGGCGTCGAATCGGTCCATGGCCGATCATCCCCCGCCGGGCGGTCCGGGCGGAACTGGCCGTTCGGACGGCGCGGCGGCCACCGCTACGGCGCCGGCCGGGAGGCGCCCACCGGCACCCCTCTGCGCGCCGCCGCGCCCGCGAGCGCCATGGCGGTCAGGACCGACAGGACCGCCGCGCCGAGGAGGACGACGAAGCCGGTCTGGAACGCCCCCGACGAGGCGACGGCGGCGGCGATGCCGGCCGCCGCGATCCCGCCCGTGTAGCGGGACGTCATGAACACGCCGCTCGCCACCCCCACCATCTCCGGCGGCGCCGTCTCGACGGCCGTCGTCTGGAGGGCGGCCCCCGCCAGCCCCACGCCCAGCCCGGCGAGCGCCACCAGGGCGGCCGTCGCGGCCGTGCCCGGGTCGGCGGCGATCGCCGCGAGCCCCGCCGTGGCGCCCACCGCGAGCAGCGACCCCGCCAGCACCGGAGCCCGCCGGCCGAAGCGGTCGCTCAGGTGCCCGCCGACCGGCGACACCACCATCATGCTCGCCGTCATCGCCCCGATCAGCAGCCCGGCGCCGGACGCGCTCAGGCCCAGCACGCGCTCGCCCAGGATCGGGACCACCAGCAGCAGCGAGTACATCACCAGGTTGTGGAGCAGCACCGTCGCCGTGGCGCCGACATAGGGGCGGCGCTCGAACAGGGACAACGCGATGAACGGGTCGGCCACCCGTCGCTCCACCGCCACGAACACCACGAGCGCCCCCACCGCCGCCGCGGCCGCCGGCAGCCAGCGGGCCGGCCCGTCCCCCGACAGGAACAGGGTCGCCACCACCCCCCCCACGAACGCGGTGAACGCCGCGGCGCCCGCGACGTCGAACCGCAGCCGCCCCGCCGTCCTGGGACCGTCGTGCGGCAGCGGCCGCCACGCCAGCCCGAGCGCCGCCGCGCCCACCGGGACGTTCACCAGGAAGATCGCCCGCCAGCCGAACCCGCTCACCAGCACACCGCCGAGCACGGGTCCCACCGCCGCCGCCAGCCCCATCACGGTGCCGAACCACCCGAACATCCGGCCGCGGCTGCCCTCCGGCACGATCTCCCGCAGCAGCGCCACCACGCTCGGCGTCATGAGCCCCCCGAACAGGGCCTGCAGCATCCGCAGCGCCACCAGCGCCGCGAACCACGGCGCCAGCGTCGCCAGCGCCGACGCCGCCAGGAACGCGGTGAGGCCCGCCAGGAAGGTGCGGCGATGGCCGAGGGCGTCGCCGATCCGCCCGCCCAGCGGCTGGGCCAGCGCCATCACCACCAGGTAGCCGCTGACCAGCCAGGTGACGGCGCCAACGGACACGTCGAGGTCGTCCTCCATGTCCAGGAGGGCGACCGCGATCATCGTGGAGTTCAGGGGCACCAGGGCGGCGGCCGCGCACAGGCCCGCCGCCCCCCTCCCCCGGCCGCGGGCTCCGCCCGCGCGCTGCGCCCCGGCCTCAGGCGATGAGCACCTCGCCCGCGTCGCCGTCCACCGTGATGCGCTGACCGTCCGCGATGATCCGCGTGCCGATCTTCGTCCCCATCACCGCCGGGATCGCGTACTCGCGCGCCACGATCGCGCCGTGCGCGAGGACGCCGCCGGCGTCGGTCACCAGGCCGGCGATCGACGCGAAGATCGGCGTCCACGGGGGCGTGGTCGACCGGCACACCAGGATTTCCCCCGGCTGCACCCGGTGCAGATCCTCCACCGACCGGATGACGCGGGCGACGCCCTCCACCCGGCCGCGTGAGCCGGCGGAGCCGCGCAGCACCGTGTCCTCAACCTCCGGCGGGCCGGGGCGGCCGAAGAACTTGCTCAGCCCGGGGTCGGCGGGCGCCGACGGGTCGGGCGGCACCCCGATGAACGGGGGCGCGTCCAGCAGGCTGTCCTCGGCGTACGCGCGACGGGCCTCGCGCGCCCGCCCGCGCAGGTCCTCCCCCGCGAGGCCGGCGCGGAGGTCGTCGAACGTGCAGAACCACACGTCGTCGAGGGCACCGAGCCGGCCGGCGCCGACCAGTCGCGCCGCGAGCCGCAGCAACGCGAGCCGCGTGGCGCCGGCGAGGGAGCGCTGGTCGATGTAGAAGGCGTGGTCCTCCTCGAGGGGCCACGCCTGCCGGGCGGTCTCCAGGGCGCCGTCGAACGCCGCGGCCATCCCGGGGTCGGCGATCCGGGCGCGCGCCGCCGCCGCCAGCTCGTCGGCCTCGGCCCGCAGCCGCTCGCGCTGCCCCTCCGGGTCGGCGGCGTCGGCCGCCAGGTAGCGCCGCAGGTTCTCGACGGCGAACGACGGCTCCTCCTGCCACGTCGGCACCGACAGGTCCATCCCCTGGGCGCGGCGGCCGTACTCGGCGAGGAACGCCGCGAAGCGCTCCTTCCAGGCGCGTCCCTCCGGGCCGCGGTCGAGGGCGGCGAGGCCCTCCGCCGGGGTCCCCGCGGCGAGGGCGTCCGCGACCGCGGGGACCGCCCGCGCCTGCTGGGCCAGGTCCCAGAGGGCGTGGTCGGTCTCGATGCTCTTGTTGGGGATGCCCTGGAGGCAGCGGTACGGCTCCATCTCGTCCGCCGTGCCCGTCACCTCGGTGTAGATCGCGGAGAACCGCTCCCCCGCCGCCAGCTTCGGGAACACGATCTGGAAGTGGATCCGCCAGATCTCCCGGTTGATCGCCACCAGCCGCTCCAGCGCGGCGGCGGCGGACGCGTCGTCGCCCGTGAAGTCCAGCGCGTCGAGCTCGTC
>DASSBX010000204.1:0-2360 GCA_035698305.1 Miltoncostaeaceae bacterium
GTGATCGGGGTCGTGTCCGTGGTCGCCGGCCTGCTGCTCTCGTACCACGCCGACCTGGCGGCGGGCGCGTCGATCGTGCTGGTGGAGGTCGCCGTCTTCTTCGTGGCGCTCACCGCCCGCGGGGCGCTGCGCCCGGCGCCGGCGGTTGCGACGTGACCCGCGCGCCCGCCGTGCGCGCCGACGGCCTGGCCGTGGGCTACGACGGGCGCGCCGTGGTCGACGGCATCACCTTCGACCTGGCGCCCGGCGAGACCCTCGCCGTGCTCGGCACGAACGGCTCCGGCAAGTCGACGCTGGTGAAGACCCTGGTCGGGCTGCTGGCGCCCGTGGCGGGGGCGACGACGGTGCTGGGCGGCGCCCCGGGTGCCGCGCCGGCCCGCGTCGCCTACCTGGGCCAGGTGGCGCCGTCGCGCTTCGTGCTGCCGCTGCGCGCCGCCGGCGTGGTTGCGATGGGGCGCTTCGCCGATCGGGGGCTGCTGCGCCGGATGCGCGCCGAGGACCGCCGGATCGTGGCCGAGAGCCTGGACCGGATGGGCGCCGCGCACCTGGCGACCGCCCCGCTCGAGGACCTGTCGGGCGGCCAGCGCCAGCGGGTCCACATCGCCCAGGCGCTGGCGTGGCGCGCCGACGTGATGGTGCTGGACGAGCCGACCGCGGGCCTCGACGTGGCGGGCCGGGACCTGCTCCACCGGGCCCTCGCGGTCGAGCGCGCCCGGGGGGTGGCGGTGGTGATGTGCACGCACGACATCTCCGACGCGCTGGAGGCCGACCGGGCGCTGCTGCTCTCGGCGCGGGTCGTGGCGAACGGCCCGCCCGCCGACGTGCTCACCCGGGAGGCGGTCCTCGAGACGTTCGGCCTGGTGGTCGCGGAGCTGCCGGGCGGACACGAGCTGGCCATGGACCCGAGCCACCGTCACGATGGGCACGGACATGCGCACTGACGACCGCCGCGCGTGGGGTCCGACCCCCCCGTCACACTGGTGGGATGCTGAAGTCGTTCGCCATCCGCATGGCGCGTCGCGCCGCGGTGCGCCGCCTGCGCCGGCTCGGGGGCACGAGCACCGTCGCCTGGGCGCTGAAGGTGCCGCTGGTCACGTTCGTGGCGGTCGCGGCCCTGGCCGCGGCCGCGGCCGCGGCCAGGCCCCGCCGCTAGCCCTCCGGGGCGGGGGGCGCCGGTGACGCGCCCGCACGACCACGGGCGGGGGGACGCCGGGGCGTGGGCGGCGCACGCCCGCGAGCGGGTCGCCGAGGCCGGGCACCGGGCCGGCGGGGCGCGCAGCGCGGTGATCACCTCGCTGGCCGAGCAGTCGTGCTGCCGCTCGGCCCAGGAGATCTACGACCAGCTCCGCGAGGATGGCCGCCGGGTGGGCATCGCCAGCGTCTACCGGGTGCTCGACCTGCTCGTGAGCCTCGGGCTGGTCCAGCGCCTCGACCTGGGCGGCGGCGTCGCCCGCTACGAGCCCGCGATGCCGGGCGGGGAGCACCACCACCACCTGGTGTGCGTCGACTGCGGCGAGGTCCAGCCCTTCGAGGACGACCGCCTGGAGGCGGCGCTCGAGGGCACCGCCCGGGCCTCGGACTTCACCGTGGAGGGCCACGACGTGGTCCTGCGCGGCCGCTGCCCGGACTGCCGGGCCGCATAGCGCGGCCCGGCGGCCCGGAGGCGGGTCACCTCACCCGGAACGTGGCGCGGAGCACCTGCTTGTGGCCGTCCGCGGAGGTGATGCGCCACGTCACCTTCCACGCGCACTTGCGCGCCTTGCCGCCGGGCCGCTCGAGCACCGCCACGACGCGCGAGGCGTTGCGCGGGTCGATCCGCGCGCTCCTCGCGAAGTCGCCGCGCCCGTTCCGGGCGATCGTGACCTCGTCCAGGCGGCCGACGGTCTCCCCAAACGTCATGCTCACCCTGGGCGGCAGGTTCTTCAGCACGGCGCCCCGCGCGGGGGTGGTGCGCGTGACCTCGTCGTGCGCGACGGTCATCGCCACGTGGACGCCACCCCGGCCACCCCGAGGATCGCCGCGGTGGCCGCGAAGCCGCGGTCACGCGCCCCGTCCAGCATCGTCAGCACCGCAAGCAGGCCGCCCCACGCGATCGGGGTGGCCGGGGTGGCGATGCGCACGGACGGACATCATGCCCTGGGAGGGCCGGAATGCATGAGACCGGCGGGGCCGGTGTGCGACCATCCGGGAGTGACCCGGCCGCTCAAGCACATGGCCGCCGCGGGGTTCCTCGCGCTGGCGCTCGCCCTCACCGCCATCGGCGGGAGCGGCGCCTACCACACCCACCACAGCGGTCCGTCCGCCACGGCGACGACCGACCTCGGCGAGCTGTGGGCGGTGCCGCCGGTCGAGGTCTCCGC
>DASSBX010000205.1:0-6136 GCA_035698305.1 Miltoncostaeaceae bacterium
GATCGACGGCTCCGGGCTGTCGCCCGCCAACCGCGCGAGCGCCGGCGAGGTCGCCGACCTCCTGCTCGGCATCCGCGACGAGCCCGGGTTCCGCACGCTCCTGCGGGGCCTGCCCGTGGCGGGGCGCACGGGGACGCTCGCGTGGCGGATGCGCGGCACCAGCGCCCACGGCCGGCTGCGCGCGAAGACGGGGAGCCTGTTCGACACGCCCACCTCCTCCCTCGCCGGCTACTTCTGGCCCGCCGGCTCCGGCCTGAGCCCCGACCGGGCGCTGGTGGTGGTGTCGCTCGAGAACGGATCGTCGCCGTACCGGGCGCGGCCCGTGCAGGACGCGATCGCCGCGGCGCTCACCGAGCGCGGCGCGTTCGCGCCGCCGGCGGTCGCGCGCGTACGATGACGACGCCGGACCGAGGAAGGGGGACGACATGATCGAGCCGATCCCGAGCCCCGAGGGCGTGCTGGCGTTTCGCGCCGTCGGCCGCATCGAGCGGGCCGACTACCGCGACGTGCTGGAGCCCGCGGTGGAGGCGATGGTCGCCGGGCGCGGCGAGGTGCGCCTCGTCTACGTGCTGGGCGAGGCGTTCGAGGGCTACGCGGTGGGCGCCGGGTTCGAGGACGCCCGCCTCGGCCTCGGCCACCTCTCGAAGTGGGAGCGGATCGCGATCGTGAGCGACCGGGACTGGGTGCGGCACGGGATCGGGATGATGGGCTGGATGATGCCCGGCGAGGTGCGCGTGTTCCCCGAGGCCGAGCTGGAGGGCGCCCTCCGCTGGGCCGCGGCCGACTGACTCAGGCCGGGGAGGCGCTCCCCGCGCCGACCAGGTCGGCGATGCCCATCAGCGCGACGGGCACCCATGTCGGGCGGTTGTTGAGCTCGTAGGTGAGCTCGTACACGGCCTTCTCCAGCAGGGACGTGTCGAGCAGGACGCCCAGGGCGTCGCGGTCCTCCGGGATCCACGACGCGTCGCCCGACTCCTCCAGGTACGCCCCCAGGAACGCCTCGGAGACCGCGTCGCACCACGCCCGCCCCCAGTCCTCCAGGTCGCGGGAGGCATCGGACGCCGGCTCCACCAGCCCCCGGTTCTGGGCGTCGATCAGGGCGGTGAACGTCGCGTAGTGGAAGGAGCGCAGCACCCCCGCGACGTCGCGGAGCGGGCTGCGCTTCACCCGCCGGTCGCCCAGGCTGCGGGCCGGCTCCCCCTCGAAGTCGATGATCATGAAATCGCGGCCCGTGAACAGGATCTGGCCGAGGTGCAGGTCGCCGTGGCAGCGGATCCGCATCGCCTGGATCGGCTCGGCGGTGAGCGACTGGAACCGGGCGAGCAGCGCCTTCTCGGAGGCGAGCACGACCGCAGCCGCCGCGGCGGCCTCGTCGCCCATGCCCGGCAGCTGCCTGCGCAGAAGCCGCATCGCGCGGCCCGTCAGGTTGCGCAGCGACTGGTACAGGCCGCGCTGGTAGTGCGGCGTGAACGGCTCGGGGGCGAGGGCCGGGTCGACCGAGTCGGCGGCGAGGGCGGCGTGCAGCTCGGCGACGCGGCGGCCCATCAGGGCGGCCGAGTCGAGGTAGGAGCCCACCATCTCCGCCGCCTGCTCCGGCATCGGGCGCAGCGCCCGGTCGAGCAGCGGGTCGCGGGCCCGCTCCGGGGCGGGGAGCCCCGGCTCGATGCGGTCGGTCACGGAGCGCTCGTAGAAGCGGCCGAGCACGTCGAGGGTGTACTGCCACGAGTCGCCCTCGTTCGGCACGAACCGGTGCACGATCGCGAGCGTCGCCGGCTCCCCCCCGTCCATCTGGTACTCGAGGGCGCCCGCGACGGGCGGCGTGTTGGCGAAACCGGCCCGCTCGCCCAGGTAGCGACCGAGCTCCAGGTCGGGGTTCACCCCGTCCTCCACCCGGCGGAACAGCTTCATGATCAGGCTCTGGCCGTACACCACCGACGTGTTGCTCTGCTCGGCGCGGAACACCGACGGCTCCGGCGCCTCGGCCCCGTCGAGGGCGGCGCGCAGCACCGGGGTGGGGCGCCCCGTCAGACGGCCGCCGCTCACCCCCTTCAGGTGCCGGCGGCCGCGGACGACGTCGAGGAGGGCGCGGTTGACGTCGGCGTCGACCAGCGCCTCGGCGAGGATCGCGGTGTCGTTGCGCCGGCGGATGCGGGCGACGACGCTGCGCGGCGCGTCCGCCTCCAGGTACTCGGCCCGCTCGCCCTCGATCACCGCCAGGGGGACGGCGTAGCTCTCCGGCTCGCCCTCCGCGTACTCCACCCGGACGATCAGGACCCGGGCACCCAGCGCGCTCCGCCCGCCGGCGAGCGGCAGGGCGTCGACGATCCCGACGTTGCGGATGACGCGGGCCTTGCCCGCGAACCACCGGCGCCCCGGCAGGAACCGGGCGATCGCCCGCTCCAGCTCGCCGCGGCGCCGGCCCGTGACCAGGGCGTCGATCGAACCGGACGCCTCGATGACGGGGAACCCGACGTGGTCCGCGTCCTCGGTGACGTCGGTCGTCTCGATCGCCAGCCAGTAGACGGCGTGCGGGCCCAGGGTGAGCAGGTACGGCAGCTCGCCGATGGCCGGGAACTGGGTCTGGCCGAACAGCTCCACCGGCTCGGCGCCCCGGAAGCGCGACAGGTCCAGCTCGACCCACTGGGCCACCCGGGACAGGTTCGCGACGATCAGGACGCTGCGCTCCTCGTCGGTGCGCAGGTAGGCGAGCACCCGCCGGTTCTCGGGGTGCAGGAACTCCAGCTCCCCCCGCCCGAACACGTCGTAGCGCTTGCGCAGCGCCAGCATCCGGCGCATCCACCACAGCAGCGACGCGCCGTTGCGCGACTGGTTCTCGACGTTGACCTGCTCGTAGTGGAACTCGGGGTCGATGATCGGCGGCAGGTACAGCCGCTGCGGGTTGGCGGCCGAGAAGCCGGCGTTGCGGTCGCCCGTCCACTGCATGGGGGTGCGGACGCCGTCGCGGTCGCCGAGGTAGACGTTGTCGCCCATCCCGATCTCGTCGCCGTAGTAGATGACCGGCGTGCCGGGCAGCGACAGCAGCAGGCCGTTCATCAGCTCGATCTTCGACCGGTCGTTGCCGAGCAGGGGCGCCAGACGCCGGCGGATGCCCAGGTTGATGCGGGCCTCGCGCTCGCTGGCGTAGACCCGGTACATGTAGTCGCGCTCCTCGTCGGTCACCATCTCGAGCGTCAGCTCGTCGTGGTTGCGCAGGAACAGCGCCCACTGGCAGCCCTCCGGCAGCTCCGGCGTCTGCTGGAGGATGTCGATGATCGGGAAGCGGTCCTCCATCTGGATCGCCATGAACAGCCGCGGCATCAGCGGGAAGTGGAACGCCATGTGGCACTCGTCGCCCGCGCCGAAGTACTCGACCGCGTCCTCCGGCCACTGGTTGGCCTCGGCCAGGAGCATCCGGTTCGGGAAGCTCGCGTCCACGTGGGCGCGGAGATCCCGCAGGAACCCGTGGGTCTCGGGGAGGTTCTCGCAGGAGGTGCCGTCGCGCTCGTACAGGTACGGCACGGCGTCGAGGCGCAGCCCGTCGACGCCCATCCGGAACCAGTGGTCGACCATGCCGACCAGCGCCCGCCGGACCTCGGCGTTCTCGAAGTTGAGGTCGGGCTGGTGGGAGTAGAAGCGGTGCCAGTAGTACTGGCCGGCGACGGGGTCCCACGACCAGTTGGACGACTCGAAGTCCTTGAAGATGATCCGGGCGTCCCGGTACCGCTCCGGCGTGTCGCTCCACACGTAGAAGTTGCGCCACCGGCTGCCGGCGGGGGCGCGCCGGGCGCGCTGGAACCACGGGTGCTGGTCGGAGGTGTGGTTCAGCACCAGCTCGGTGATGACGCGCAGCTCGCGCTCGTGGGCCGCCCGGATGAGCCGCCCCACGTCGCGGAGCGTCCCGTACGCCGGGTTGACCGACCGGTAGTCGGCGATGTCGTACCCGTCGTCGCGCAGGGGCGACGGGTAGAACGGCAGCAGCCAGATCGCCGTGACCCCCAGGTCGTGGAGGTAGTCGAGCTTGGAGATCAGGCCCTTGAAGTCGCCGATTCCGTCGCCGTCGCTGTCCATGAACGCACGGACGTGCAGCTCATAGATGACGGCGTCGCGGTACCAGTCGGGGGTGTCGTCGAGAGCGCTCTCGGTGTTCACCGCGGGCATGCTCGCACAGACGTACCCGCAACGACGGTCGATGACGCGGCTGGTGACGCGGCTCGCGTGGGCCTTCCCATGTGGGGCATCATTGGGGGCACGTGAACGAACTGCAGCGCACATACCGCGGCAAGGCCTGGCGGGACGCCCAGCCGGCCGAGCGCAGCGACGTCGAGCGCGCCGTCGTCGTCGCCTCCCTGGACGGGTCGCCCGACGACCAGGGCGACCGTATGGCGGAGTTCGGCGAGCTGCTGAAGACCGCCGGCGCCGTCCCGGTCGCCACCGTCGTGCAGCGCCGCGACCGGCCGGTCCCGCGGACGTACCTGGGCCGCGGCAAGCTCGAGGAGCTGGGCGCGATCGTGGAGCGCGAGAAGCCCGAGCTGGTCGCCGCAGAGGGCTCCCTGAGCGCCGGGCAGCAGCGCCACCTGGAGGACCGCCTGAAGGTGCGGGTGGTCGACCGGACCGCCGTGATCCTCGACATCTTCGCGCAGCACGCCCACACGGCGGAGGGCAAGCTGCAGGTGGAGCTGGCACAGCTCGAGTACTCGTACTCGCGCCAGGAGGGCCTGTGGCAGCACCTGGAGCGCCTCGGCGGCGGCGTCGGCACGAGGGGCCCCGGCGAGACCCAGCTCGAGTCGGACCGGCGGTTGCTGCGCACCCGCATGGCGACCCTGCGGAGGCGGCTGAAGGACGTCGCCCGGTCCCGGGAGACCCAGCGTGCCCGCCGGGCGGAGTCGGCGATGCCGCGGATCGCGCTGACCGGCTACACCAACGCCGGCAAGTCGAGCCTGATGAACGCGCTCAGCGGCGCGGGCGTGGGGGTCGACGACGCGCTGTTCGCGACCCTCGACCCCACCACCCGCAGGGTCGAGCTGGACGGGCACGAGGTGCTGCTCTCCGACACCGTCGGGTTCATCCGCCACCTGCCCCACCAGCTGGTGAACGCGTTCTCCGCGACCCTCGACGAGGCCCGCGAGGCCGACCTGGTGCTGCACGTGGCCGACGCGTCCGAGGAGGAGGGCCCGCGCGCCGCCCGCGCCGCGGCGGTGGAGGAGGTGCTCTCGGAGATCGGCGCCGGCGAGCTGCCGCGCGTGCTGGTGCTCAACAAGATCGACCTGGTGGACGCCGAGGGGCGCGAGGCCCTCGCGAACCGCCACCCCGACGCGGTGCTGGTGTCGGCCCTCACCGGCGAGGGCCTCGACCGCCTGGCCACCCGCCTCGCGGGGGCCGCCCGCGCCAGGCTCACGCCCCTGGACGTGACGATCCCGTTCACCCAGGGAGGCCTGGTCGCCACCGTCTACGCGGAGGGGTCGGAGGTCCGCCAGGAGTCCACCGACGAGGGCACCCGGGTGCGTGCGCTGATGCCGCCCGCGGCGGCCGCCCGGATCACCGCCGCCCTCGACGGGTCGGCCCCCGCCTGAGCCGGCTGGGCCGCGTCGCGGCCCGGAGGATCCGGTTCGGCCGCGCGGCGGCGGGGGTCTGCGTGTCCCGAATGGGACTCGCGAGCCGTCCCAAGTGGGACGCGCAGACGAGCCCAAGTGGGACTCTCCGTCCGTCCCAAGTGGGACACCGACGGCGCCCAAAGGGACGCTCCCCGCCCGTCCCAAGTGGGACAGATAGACGAGCCAAGTGGGACTCCCCCGAACGGGACGAGGACGGCGCTGACGACGACCGCGCCCGTCCGGGCCCCTTCGATGAAGGGTCGGGGAGGGCGCGATGGAGCTCACCGAGGGGCGTCATGGGGGACGACGCCCGCAGATCCCCCGGGGGCCTCCTAGGAGGGCTTGCCCCCCATCGCCCAGATGGCGACGACGTAGGCCGCCAGGGCGATGACCGACATGATGTTCACGGCCATCAGCAGGCCCCCGCCGCCGCCGTCACGGAGCTTGCGGACGCCGATCCAGCCGCAGATCAGCGAGGCGAGCAGCAGTACGCCGCCCAGGTCGGAGACGATGTAGCCGATGCCCAGCCAGGCGGGGTCGTCGTC
>DASSBX010000206.1:0-8684 GCA_035698305.1 Miltoncostaeaceae bacterium
GCTCGCCATGGCCACCGTCGTGGGCCTGGTGCTGGGGGTGCTGTGCGCCAAGATCGGCCGCGGCGCCGCGTTCGTGGTGATCACGGTGTCCAACCTGGGCCGCACCGTGCCGACGTTCGCGCTGATCGCGCTGATCCTGGCGCTCACCTCGCTCGGCTTCTGGCCGGCGGTGCTCGGCCTGTTCCTGCTCGGCATCCCGCCGATCCTGCTCAACACGTTCACCGGCGTGAAGGAGGTCGACCGCGGCGTGGTGGAGGCCAGCCGCGGGATGGGCTTCCGCGCCCACCAGGTGCTGGGCCGCGTCGAGCTGCCGATGGCGATGCCGCTGATCTTCGCCGGCATCCGCACCTCGTCGGTCCAGATCATCGCGACCGCCGCCCTCGCCGGGCTGGTGGGCGCCGACGGGCTCGGCGTGATCGTGTCGAGCGGCCTCTCCAACAACCAGGACGACGTGATCCTGGCCGGCGCCATCCCCATCACGATCCTCGCCGCCCTCTCCGAGGTCCTCTTCGGCGGAGCGGAGCGGGCGGCGACCCCCCGCGGGCTGCGGATGAGCCGCGCCCGGACCACCTGACAGGAGGACGAAGTTGACCCCACGCAGACGACGGCTCCCCGCGGCACTGCTCGCCGTGCTGCTGTCCGTCGCCATCCTCGCCGCCGCCGCGTGCGGCGACGACGACGACTCGGCCTCGGGCGGCGCCGGCGACGGCGTCACCGTCCGCATCGCCGACAAGGGCTTCGCGGAGAGCTTCATCGTGGCGCAGGCCTACGCCCAGGCCCTCGACGCCCAGGGCTTCTCGACCGACGTGACGAGCCTCGCCAGCACCGAGATCGCCGACAAGGCGATCCGCGACGGCGAGATCGACGTGTACCCCGAGTACGTCGGCACCGCCTGGCAGACCGTGCTGAAGAAGGACGCGGCCGCCGCGCCCGACTCGCGGGAGGACCAGTTCACCCAGGTCAAGGCCGCCTACGAGCAGCGCGGCCTGACGGCCCTCACGCCGGCGCCGTTCAACAACGGCAACGCCGTCGCGTGCACCAAGGAGGCGGTGGACAAGTACGGCATCAAGAACCTCACCGACCTCGGCAAGGCGTCGGCCAACATCACCTACTCGGCCAACGCCGAGCACCTCACCCGCCCCGACGGCCTGCCGCTGCTGAAGCGCGAGTACGGCTTCAACCCCGCCCACATCAAGACGGTGGACATCAGCCTGCGCTACAAGCCGATCGAGGACGGCCAGGCGAACTGCGTCTACGCGTTCGGCACCGACCCGATGCTCGGCAAGCTCGACCTGGTGCTGATCGACGACGACAAGGGCACCTACTCGGCCGGGCTCTCGTACCAGACCTTCCCGGTCGTCAACAAGGCGTTCTTCGACGGCCTCACCGAGGAGCAGCGCACGAGCTTCACCGACACGCTCGACGCGGTGAACGCCGCCTTCACGCAGGAGGCGATCATCCCGTTGATCTCCCGGGTGGAGTTCGACAAGGAGGACCCGGAGGACGTCGCCTCCGAGTTCCTCTCCGACGCCGGCATCACGACCGCCGACTGACGACGCTGCGGGCGCGCCGGCCGACGGCCGGCGCGCCCCGCCGCGCTACTGCCGGCGGCCGATGGCCTCGGCCAGCTCGTGCTTGGTCATGCTCGAACGGCCCTCGATGTCGAGGTCCTTGGCGCGCTCGTAGAGCTCGTCCTTGGTGTTGCCGTTCACGTCCACCCCGCCGTAGGTGGCCTTCGGGTTGTCGCGGGCCTCGGCGCCGTGCTGCTCGCTCTGAGGGTCGGACGGGCCGTACTCGTCCTTCTCCTCCCAGTGGTCGCCCACCCGCTCGGCCACGTGCTTCACGGACGCCCACGCCGTGCGGTGGGCGCGCTCCTCATCACCGGGGTACTGCTCGTGGGCCGCGTCGAGGGTCTCGGCGTAGGTGTCGCGGACCTTCTTCGACGACCGCGTGATCGTGCCCGGCAGGTCCTCCTTGCGCGTCGGCATGACGCCTCCTCTGACGGTGTCCCCCGGATGGTTCCCGCCCCCTCCGGGCGGGAACCACCGGCGACATGCACGGCGACCACCTCCGTTGGTGGCAGCGCGCGGTCGTCTACCAGGTGTACCCGCGTTCCTTCGCCGACTCCGACGGCGACGGGGTGGGCGACCTGCGCGGCATCGCCGGGCGCCTCGACCACCTGGAGTGGCTCGGCGCCGACGCGGTGTGGCTGTCGCCGTTCTACCCGTCCCCGATGGCCGACTTCGGCTACGACGTGGCCGACTACGAGGGCGTCGACCCCCTGTTCGGCACCGTCGCCGACGCGCAGGCGCTGATCGACGCGTGCCACGCCCGCGGGATCCGGGTGATCGTCGACTGGGTGCCGAACCACACCTCCGACCGCCACCCCTGGTTCCTGGCCTCCCGCGCGTCGCGGGATGACCCGAAGCGCGACTGGTCCGTGTGGCGCGACGGGCGCCCGGGCGGCCGGCCGCCCACCGACTGGCAGTCGGCGTTCCGCGCCACCGGGTCGGCCTGGACCCGCGATCCCGCCACCGGCCAGTGGTACCTCCACTCGTTCGCGGCCGGGCAGCCCGATCTGAACTGGGAGAACCGGGAGGTGGAGGCGGCGATGCTCGACACCCTCCGCACGTGGCTCGACCGCGGCGTCGACGGGTTCCGCATCGACGTGGTCCACGAGCTCGGCAAGCGGGCCGACCCCGGTGAGGGCGAGGGGCCGTGGCGCCAGGACCAGGACTGGCCACGCGGCCACGAGATCATGCGGCGCGTCCGGTCGGTGCTGGAGGAGTACGACGGCGACCGGGTGGCCGTCGGCGAGGTGTACGTGCTCGACCAGCGCCGCCTCGCGCGGTTCCTGGTGACCGGCGACGAGCTGCACATGGCCCACAACTTCGTGTTCCTGCGCACCCCGTGGCGGGCGGACGAGTTCCGGGCGGTGATCGACGAGTTCACCCGCGAGGCGCCCCCGCCGGCCTGGCCGGCCTGGTGCCTGGAGAACCACGACCACTCCCGGGTGGCGAGCCGCCACGACGAGGGGGGCCACGGCCCCGCCCGCGCCCGCGCGGCCCTGGTGCTGCTGCTGACGCTGCGCGGCACGCCGTTCCTGTTCCAGGGGCAGGAGCTGGGCCTGCCGGACGCCCGCATCCCCCCGGACCGGGTGGTGGACATCGACGGCCGCGACCCGGAGCGCGCGCCCATCCCCTGGGAGCCCCCGTCGGAGGCCGGGCTCGGCGCGGGCTTCACGACCGGGGAGCCGTGGCTGCCGGTGGTGGAGGACGCCGAGCACCTGGCGGTGTCGGTGCAGCGGGACGACCCCGACTCGACGCTGAACCTGGCGCGCACGCTGCTGGCCCTGCGGCGGGAGACGCCCGCCCTGGTCGCCGGCGACCAGCGGCTGCTGGGGGCGCCCGCGGGCGTGCTGGCGTGGGAGCGGGAGCTCGACGGCGACCGGATCGCAGTGGCGGTGAACATGGACACCGCGGAGCACCCGGTGGCGGTTGCCGGGGCGGGCGTGCCGGGGCGGCTGCTGGCCTCGACGGTTCCCGGCCGGGCGCCGGGCGACGTGGCCGCCGACGCCGTGACGCTGGCGCCCGACGAGGCGGTGGTCGTGCGGGTGGGGGACGCGCCGCTGCCGCAGCGCCCGCCGCCCGCCTACTGATCCTCTGCGGCTGCCCGCTCGACCGCGTACCAGCGGTGGTCGTGGGGCTCCAGGTCCATGGCGATGCGGCCGTCGCCCGAGGCGGGGACGTCGCGACGGCCGAACAGGTCCTGCAGGCCGTCGCCGGGGTCGAGCGCCAGCTCGGCGCGGGCGGCCCGGCGGGCGAGGTTGTGGACGGCGACGATCGCGCGGTCCTCCCAGTCGCACCGGTGGGCGAACACGGCGGGGTCGCCGGCCGGCAGGTGGGTGTGGGCGCCGTGGCCGATGGCCTGCGTCTCGCGGCGGCGGCGGATGAGCCGCTCGAACCAGTTGAGCAGCGAGTCGGCGTCGCGGCGCTGGGCGGCCGCGTCCTGCCACCGCATCGGCGTGCGCACCGCCATCCGGCCGGGCAGGTCGGGGTCGTCGTCCATCCCGATCTCCTCCCCGTAGAACAGGACGGGGCTGCCGGGTAGCGAGAACATCAGGGAGTAGGCCATCCGCAGCCAGCGGTCGTCGCCGCCGAGCATCGGCGGCAGCCGGCGGCGGATGCCGCGGCCGTACAGGCGCATGTCCTCGTCGGGCGCGAACCGCGCGAACACCTCCTCGCGCTCGGCGTCGGAGAGCTGGTCGAGGGTGAGCTCGTCGTGGTTGCGCAGGAACGACGCCCACGCGCACTCGACGGGGATCTCCGGCAGCCGGGCGAGCGCCGCGGCCAGCGGCGCGGCCTGCTCGCGGGCGAGCGCCAGGTACCCGTACTGCATGACGTGGAAGTCGAACATCAGGTCCAGCTCGCGCCGGCCGCCCGTGCCGAAGAAGGCGCGCTGGTCGGCGGGGGGCAGGTTCACCTCGCCCAGCAGCACGGCGTCGCCGCGGCGGCGGCCGAGGTAGGCGCGCAGGTCGCCCAGCAGGTCGTGGGGGTCCTGGACCGCCCCCGCGGGCAGGCCGGTCGGCTCGATGAGGAACGGGACGGCGTCGACCCGGAACCCGGCGAGGCCCTGCTGCAGCCAGAAACCGGCGATCTGGGTGATCTCGTCGCGCACCTCCGCGTTCGCCACGTTCAGGTCGGGCTGGTGGTGGTAGAAGCGGTGCAGGTACCACTGCCGCACGTGCCGGTCGTACGTCCAGTTGGACGTCTCCTGGTCGGGGAAGACGACGTCGCCGGGTTTCTCGTCGGGCTTCTCGTCGCTCCAGACGTACCAGTCGTGGAACGGGTCGTCGCGCGACGAGCGCGCCGCCTCGAACCAGGGGTGGCGGTCGGAGGTGTGGTTCACCACCAGGTCGGCGATCACGCGCATGCCGCGGTCGTTGGCGGTTCGCACCATCTCGGCGAAGTCGCCGAAGGTGCCGAGGCGGGGGTCGACCGCGTAGAAGTCGGTCACGTCGTAGCCGTCGTCGCGCTCCATCGTGGGGAAGAACGGCATGAGCCACAGGCACGTGACGCCCATCCCGGCGAGGTAGTCGATGCGCTCGATCAGCCCCCCCAGGTCGCCGACGCCGTCGCCGTCGGAGTCATGGAAGGTCTCGACGTCGAGGCAGTAGACGACCGCGTTCTTCCACCAGAGGTCGCTGGTGACCTTGCGGCGGCTCATGCCAGCCCCGGCAGCACGTCGCGCCCGAAGGCCTCGATGAAGCCCCGCTGCTCCTGGCCCACGTGGTGGACGTTGACCTCGTCGAAGCCGAGGCTTGCGGCCTCGGCGATCCAGTCGGCCAGGCGCCCGGGGTCGGACGAGACCAGGACGGCGTGGCGCATGTCCTCGGGACGCACGTGGCGCGACGCCTCGTCGAAGTGCTCGACCATCTCCATGTCCCAGCACACCGGCGGCGAGAACACGTTGGAGCGCCACTGGTCATGCGCGATCGCGAGCGCCTCCTCCTCGGTCGGCGCCCACGAGACGTGCACCTGCAGGACGGCCGGCTTGTCCTCGCCCCCGCCCTCGCGGAACGCCTCGAGCACGCGACGCAGGTCGTCGGGCGGGCGGTGGACCGTCGCCAGGCCGTCGGCCCAGCCGCCGAGCCAGCGCGCCGTGGCCTCGGAGACGCCCGCCCCCAGCAGCGGTGGCGGCGCGGCGGGACGGGTCCAGAGGCGCGCGCGGTCGACGACCACGTGTCCCCGATGGCTCACCTCCTCGCCGGCGAGCAGCGCCCGGATGATGTCGGCGCACTCCCGCAGGCGGGCGTTGCGCTCGGCCTTCGGCGGCCAGCGGTCCCCTGTGATGTGCTCATTGGAGGCCTCGCCCGAGCCGAGGACGGTCCAGATGCGGTCGGGGAACATCTCGGCGAGCGTCGCGATCTTCTGCGCGACGATCGCCGGGTGATAGCGCTGCCCGGGGGCGCAGACGACGCGGAACGGGAGCGACGTCGTCGCCAGCGCCGCACCGAGCCACGACCACGCGTACCCCGACTCGCCCTGCCGTTCGCTCCAGGGCGAGAAGTGGTCGGAGGACATCCCCGCCGCGAAGCCGGCCTCCTCCGCCAGCGCGGCGTCGCGGAGGAGGCGGCTCGGCGGGATCTGCTCGTGTGAGGCGTGCCAGCCGATCCGGGCCATGTCGTCCTCTACCCGAGAGCGCGGTCGAGGAAGCCGACGACCCGGCGCTCGTACTCCGCCGGTTGCGCGTCCAGGCCGCCCATGTGACCGCTGCCCGGCACCTCCCAGAGGGTGGCCGAGGCACCGGCGGCCGCCGCGTACCTCGGGTTGAGATCGCGCTCGAGGGCCTGTCCGTGCTCGCCGTAGACCAGCAGCATCGGCTGCCCGACCCTCCCGGCCAGATCCTCCAGGCCCGGCGGCGGGGTGTCGTTGCCGAACAGCGCCACTGAGGTGGTCAGTGCCGCGTACTGCGGCAGGCCGAGCCAGTCCGGGCCCGACACGGCGCTCAGGAACTCGCGCACGGAGCGCTCGCCGGCCCCCTCGGAGACGACGGCCGCCAGGGCGTCCGACTCGGCGGCGGCCTGGATCATCATCTCGCCCCCAACCGACAGGCCCAGCCCGCCGACGCGCCCGGCGTCGACCTCCGGCCGGGCCGCCACCCAGTCGACCGCGCCGCGCACGTCCTTCGACCCCGCCCAGCCGAACGCGTTCGGGTCGCCGTGGCTGCGACCCCACCCGCGGGGGTCGATCACCAGCACGCCGTAGCCGTGACCGGCGAGCATGCGGGCGTGCGGGCCGGGGCTCATGCGGCCCATGGCGACGATCACCACGGCCGCGCGGTTGCGCGACGGGACGTACCAGCCCGAGAGCGCGACGCCGTCGGCGCTGGGGACGGTCACGTCCTGGAACGGCCGCCCCAGGTCCACCTCGGGGACCTCGGGCGACGCGATGTGGGTGGTGCCGTAGCCCAACGCGAACTGCAGGACCACCAGGTAGCCGACGAGGACCGACCCGGCGAGGACGGCGAGGCGCTGGCCGTTGCGCCGGAGCGGGCTCCCGCGGCGGCGCCGCGAGCGCCAGAGGTCGCGGGTCCCGAGCACCAGCATGGCCACGCCGGCGACCAGGGCGAGCAGGCCGGTCCAGTCGTCGCCCGACGCGTGCCCGGTGGCGGTGAAGTACGCGGCCTCGGAGCCGGCCGTGACCCCGGCGATGCCGATGAGGAGCGTGAGGGCGCCGCGCAGGCCGGCCCGCACCCGGGGGAGCAGGGCCGCCGCGGCGGCGAGGGCGGCGACCGGGACGATCCCGCCCGCCAGGTGGTCGCCGGCGGAGGTGCCCGGCTGAGGCTGGAGGAAGCTGTCGTCCACCACGTGGAGCGCGATCGCGCCGGTGAGCAGCCATCTGAGACGCATTCCCGTGAACCTGTGCATGGCGTCGTTCCCGTGTCCAGGGGTCGGCGCGCGCCGGCCCCGCCCCGCCGGAGCGGGGACGGGGCGCCACGCGGGCCCTAGGCCACCACGCCCTCGGGCAGCGGGGCCGGCTCGGGCTCGAGCTCGCGCTCGTGCTCGAGGTGGGGCAGCCAGGACAGCCAGCTCGGCAGGTACCAGTTGCGGTCGCCGAGCAGGGTCATCGAGGCGGGCAGGAGCACCGCGCGCACGATCGTGGCGTCGATCAGGATCGCGGTCGCCAGGCCGATCCCCATCTCCTTCATGTCGAGGATGGGGAGCAGCGCGAAGACGCTGAACACGGCGACCATCACGATGGCCGCGCCGGTGACCACGCCGGCCGTGCTGCGGATGCCGTGCTCCACCGCGTCACGGGTGCTCATGCCGCGGTCGTAGAGCTCGCGGACCTTGCTCAGGATGAACACGTGGTAGTCCATCGAGAGCCCGAACAGGATCACGAACAGGAACGTCGGGAGCCAGGACGCGATGCCGCCGGTGGAGTTGAAGTCGAGCAGGTTCTCGCCCCAGCCCCACTGGAACACGGCGACCATGACGCCGTAGGCGGCGGCCACCGACAGCAGGTTCAGGACGATCGCCTTCAGGGCCACGATGATCGACCTGAAGGCGAGCAGCAGGATCGCGAAGGCGAAGAGCATCACGGCGCCGAACACGAGCGGCGCCTTGTCCTTCAGCGCGTCGGTGAAGTCGCGCGAGGCGGCGGTGCCGCCCGTGACCCCGTACTCCGCGTTCGGGAGCGTCCCGATGGTGGCGGGGATGAGCTCGTCGCGGAGGGTGGCCAGGGCGTGGTCGGAGGCGGCGTCGGTGCCCTCGCCGGCCAGCGCCATGGACACCTGGTAGGTGGAGCCGTCGGGCGAGCGCTCGACGTCGATGGGCTCGTGGATCTCGCCGGTGGCCAGGGCCTGGCGGGTGAGCTCGTCGATCTGCGCCGCGGCGGCCTGCGCGTCGTCGAAGCGCACCGCGACCACGGCCGCGCTGGCGCCGCCGGGGAAGGCGTCCTCGATGACGTGGAAGGCCTGGAGCGAGGGCTCGGACCTGGGCATGGCGTCCAGGCCGCTCTCGGCCGGGTGGATGGACAGCGCCGGGAGGGCCATGACCACCAGCACCGCGATGGCGGCGATCGTGGAGATCACCGGGTGGCGCAGGACCGGCTTCAGGATGGCGCCCCACAGGCGGGAGCCCTCCTGGCCCGACTCGGCGCGGGCGGCCTCGCGGCGGGCCC
>DASSBX010000207.1:0-6014 GCA_035698305.1 Miltoncostaeaceae bacterium
CCAGTCGTGGACCACGGCGGTGCTCACGACCACGTCCTGGACGGAGGCCGAGCGGCGGCTCACGGCCGCCCAGGCGAGCCCCAGCGGGAACACGACCACCAGCACGGCGCGCACGAAGGCGCGGCGGAACGACAGGTCGGAGCCGTCCTCGTCGAGCACCCGCAGCCCGAAGAGCAGCTTCCCGACGGTCCGCCCGTCGAGCCCCCAGCCATAGGTGAGGTAGGCGAGCAGCAGGACCACCGCACCGACGCGGACGGGGATCCCGTCGGCGAACCCGAGGCCGAAGCCGGTGGACCACAGCAGCCGCACCGACGCCATCACCACGAGCAGCAGGAGCCCGAGCAGCACGACCACCACCGAGTCGATCAGCGTCGCGCCGAGGCGCGACAGCATCCCCGCGCGGCTGGTCGCGGTGCCCGGCGCCGGGATCACGGCGCCGCGCAGCTCCCGCCCCAGCAGCCCGTCGACGCCCCGCTCGACGGCCCGGTCCGCGCGCATCGCCTGCAGGCGCGCGTCGCGCACCACGTCGCCGCCCAGGCCGATCGTCGACTCGCGGACGATCGCGCCCAGGTCGAGCCCCTCCACGGCCTCCCGGGCCACCGCGCCCATGTCGACGCGCTCCACCACGCGGTCGATCTCCACCCGGTCGAGCAGGGGGTTGGGGTCGACGCGGTCCAGCAGCGCGTCGACGTCCACGCGGCCGAGCACCCGGTTCACGTCCACCCGCTCCAGGACGCCGTCGAGGTCGATCCGCTCGATCACGGCCGGCGCGATCCGCCCCACCGCCGCGCCCGCCATGTCGGCGAGCCCGTGCCCCGCGCCGTCCGGGTGGGCCTCGGGAGGTGGCGTCGCGCGCACCGCGGGGAGCGCCCGCGGCGGCTCCTCGGCGGGCGGCCCCCCCGCGGGCTGCCGCACCACGCGTTCCGCCACCGACAGCACCGCGTCGGAGACCATCGATCCCACCGCGCCGAGCGCGCCCCGTCCGTCCGTCCGTGCGTCCCCCATGGGACCTCCCTCGCGATGCACGTGCCGCATAGGTACCACGGCGTCGGATAGCGTGCCCGCCGTGGAACGCGCTGCGCGGGGGCGCCGGCTCCTCCCGGTGGTTCTGGCGGCGCTCGCGTGGGCGGCCGCGGTGTGGGCGTGCGCCCCTGCGGCGGCCGCCCCGGCGGCGGAGGTGGCGCTGGCGCGCGAGTACGCCCCCGTGGTGCGGCTGACCGAGCGCGCCGCCGCCTGCGGGGTCGACATCCCGTACCACCCCGTCGACGTCGACGACCTGATGGGCAACGACGAGGTCGCGCTGCAGGGACCCTGGGGCGGCGAGAGCCTGGTGGGCGTGGCGCCGTCCGCGCAGCGCCTGTCGCGCGGGCTGTTCGACTATCACCTGGACTTCCCGGGGGACGCCCTGCGGCCCGGGTGCACGTATGTGGAGTGGTCGCGGCGCCTCGCGTCGGCACCGACGGCGTACGCGCACGTGGCCACCGAGCCCGGCGTCCCCGGGCGGCTCGCCCTGCAGTACTGGTTCTTCTACGTCTTCAACGACTGGAACAACACCCACGAGGGCGACTGGGAGATGATCCAGCTCAACTTCGACGCCGGCACCGCGGAGGAGGCGCTGACGCGCAGGCCGGTGGAGGTGGGCTTCAGCCAGCACTCCAGCGCCGAGCGGGCCGGCTGGGGCGACGAGAAGCTGGAGCTGGTGGGTGGCACCCACCCGGTGGTCCACCCGGCCGCCGGGTCGCAGGCCAACTTCTACTCGTCACGGCTCTACCTGATGCGCAGCGACGCGGAGGGCATGGGCTGCGACGACGCCCGGGACCCGGCGCGGACGGTCCGCCCCGCCGTCCGGACGATCCCCTCCGACCCGGCCGCGGCGGTGGCGGAGTATCCGTGGCTCGGGTTCGAGGGGCGCTGGGGCGAGAAGCACGCCGCGTTCTTCAACGGCCCGGTCGGGCCGAACCGCAACGAACGCTGGACGCACCCGTTCACGTGGGCGGAGGAGAACTGGCGCGACACCAGCTTCACGGTCCCCGCCAGCGGCCTCGTGGGCACGAACGCCACCGACGTGTTCTGCGGCACGATCGAGCGCGGCTCGACGGTGCTGCGGCAGATCAAGATCAACCCGGGCCGTACGGCGCTGGTCATCGCCGGGATCATGCTGCTGCTGCTGTGGCCGATCACCCGCACCCGGTGGGCGCCGTCCGACCCCAGGCCCCTCGCGGCCCGCCGGTCGTGGGGGCAGGTGATCAGCGCGGGGGCCCGCGCGTTCGCCGACCGGCCGGACGTGTTCCTCGGCATCGGGCTGCTGTTCATCCCGCTGGGCCTGCTGATCACCGGCCTGCAGTGGCTGCTGTTCCGTGTGACGGCCCTCGCCCCGCTGGTGGACGAGGCCGGCGAGCGCCACGCGTGGGTCGACGCCATGGCGCTGGGGCTCGGCCTGGTGCTGACGCTCATCGGCTTCGCGTTCGTCCAGGCCGCCACCGCGCGGGCGCTGGTCGACATGCAGGCGGGCCGCCGCGTGACCCCCCTGTCCGCCTACCGTGGGGTGGTGCCGAACCTGGGGCCGCTGGCGGCCTCGGTCGCCATCGCGGTGGCGGTGAGCCTGGTGCTGAACGTCACCCTCGTCCTGTTCCTGATCGCGGCCTACGTGATCGTCCGGTGGTCGCTGCTCGGCGTGATCGCCGGGACCGAGGGCGACCCGAGCCCCGGGATCCTGCGCCGCAGCCTGGCGCTCACCCGCGGCAACTGGTGGCGCACCGCCACCATCGTGCTGGGGCTCACCGGGCTGGCCCTGCTGACCGGCCCGGTCGTGGGGGTGCTGGCGCTGCTCTTCACCGGCGCCGCCTTCGACCTGGTCAACCTGATCGCCGCGATCGTCTACGTCGCGGCGCTGCCGTTCGCCGCCGTCGTCTCCACCTACCTCTACTTCGATCTGACGGTGAGGCACCAGGAGGCACCGTTGGGGGACGCCGTCGCCGGGTCACCCCTCCCGGGGGACGCCGCCGGGGGCGCCTGAGCCGGGGTCAGGCCGCCGCCACCCCCGCCACGTCGGCCACCAGCTCCAGCGAGCGCAGGCGCCCCTCCACCGTGTCGGCCCCGTGCACGGCCATCAGCTCGTCGGCGTCGGCGTGCGCCCGGAAGTCCTCGAGGTACGCGGCGACCGCGTCCGGGGCGCCGACCGCCGTGTAGGTGAACATCTGCTCGACGTGGCGGCCCTGCGGAGATGCGAGCAGGCGGTCGATCTCGTCGTCGGCGAGCCGCTGCCCGGGCGGGCTCAGGATCGTCCGCGCGATGTCGCGGCGCCGCACCGCGAGCTGGCGCCGGGCCTCCCCCTCCTGGTCGGCGGCGATGACGTTGACGCCCGCGATCACGTACGGCTGCTCCAGCTGCGCCGACGGCTGGAAGCGCTCACGGTAGAGCCGCACGGCGTCGCGCAGCGCCGCCGGCGCGAAATGCGACGCGAACGCGTACGGCAGCCCCAGCGAGGCCGCGAGCTGCGCGCCGAACAGCGACGAGCCCAGGATGTAGAGGGGCACCTCGGTGCCGCGGCCCGGGTACGCGTGGACGCCCGGGATCTGCGTCTCCCCGCTCAGGAACCCCTGCAGCTCCACGACGTCGTCCGGGAAGGTGTCCGCCGCCCGGTGGTCGCGCCGCAGGGCGAGCATCGTGTTCTGGTCGGTCCCCGGAGCGCGCCCGAGCCCCAGGTCGATGCGGTCGGGGTGCAGGGTCGCCAGCGTGCCGAACTGCTCGGCGATGATCAGCGGCGCGTGGTTCGGCAGCATCACGCCGCCGGCGCCCAGCCGGATCCGCTCGGTGTGCGCCGCCACGTGGGCGATGAGCACCGCCGTGGCCGACGACGCGATCGACGGGAAGTTGTGGTGCTCCGCGTACCAGACCCGCAGGTAGCCGAGCTCCTCCGCCCGCCGCGCCAGCGCGACGGTGCCGTCGAGGCCGTCGCGGACGGTCTGCCCGTCGTTGACGGGGGCGAGGTCGAGCACGGAGACGGGGACGCCGGCGGCCAAGGCGGACCTTTCGGGCGGGGACACGGACAGGCCCCCAACCGTAGCGCACTCGTTGAGCGAGCAAGGAGTTGGCGCCCCGACGTGGCCCGCGACGTCCCGTCCGGACCTGCGAGACTCGACCGGTGACCCCGTCGGACGATCTGGCCGCCCTGCGCGCGGCGCTGCTTCAGCTCCACGGCGCGGTGGTGGAGCACGAGCGCGTGGCGTACGAGGGCCTGTACGGGCGCGTCTCGGCCGGAGAGCTCCTGCAGCTGACCATCAGCGGGTCGTGGTTCGCCTGGCTCCGCCCGCTCTCCGAGCTGGTGGTGCGCATCGACGAGGCGCTCGCGGCCGACGATCCGCCAGGCGGGACGGAGGCCGGGGAGCTGGCCGGCGCCGCCCGGGCGGTCGTCTCGCCGCAGGACGCACCGGGGGCGCTCGGCCGGCGCTATGCGGCCGCCCTGCAGGAGGCGCCGGACGTGGTGCTCGCGCACGGGCGGGTGCGCGCGGCGCTGGAGGCGTGGCCGGCGGAGCGCGACCCCGGCTGACGGGCGCACGGCGGGCGTGGCGCCCCGTCGCAGCGGCACGCCCACACCTGCCGCGGTCAGTCCTCCCGGGGCGGGCCTGGGCGCTGGTGCTCGAGGCCGGCGATGAGCAGGCCGAGCCCCGTCTCGAACGCGCGTCCGGGCTCCGGAGGGGCCGCGAACCCGGGCGCCGCCTCCACGAGATGCGGGAACTCCTCGGGAGGGAGCGTCTCGAACGCGATGCGCGCGAGCCGCGCCTGCTCGCGCCGCGCCTCGGGCGTGAGCTCCGGGCCGGCCTGCGCCTCCAGCATCACGTGGGCGAGCATGACGCGGGTGAAGTGCTGGTAGAGCGGCACCGCCTGCTCGGGCGGGAAGCCGGCGCGGCCGAAGATCCCGAGCACGGCGTTGGCGGCCCGCATGCCCGATGGCGTGATGAGCGGCCTGGTCAGGAAGATCGGCACCACGGCCGGGTGGGCGACGAGCGCCGCGCGGAACGAGAGGGCCATCGCGCGCAGCTGCTCGCGCCAGTCGCCGGCGGGTGAGTCGGGCAGCTCGAGGGTGCTGAGCACGAGATCGCCCAACCCGTCGAGCAGCGCCTCCTTGTCGTCCACGTAGCGGTAGAGCGCCATCGGCGTGACGCCGAGCTCGGCGGCGACGCGCCGGAAGCTCACCGCCTCCAGGCCCTCGGCGTCGGCGACCGCGAGCGCCGCGGCCAGCACGCGCTCGCGGCTCAGCCCCGCGCCCCGCCCCTTCGGCTCCTCCCCCATCAGCCCCCCTTCGTCTGCGGCGTTGACAGTCTACGCCGTACACTCTACGGTGTCGATCTACTGCGTACATCTACAGCGTAGAGGAGAGGCGTTCATGACTGTCACGAGGGCGCCGCGATCGACCGCCCGCCGTCTCGCGTCCGTGGCCACCGGGGGCGTGCTCGGCCTGCTGGCGCTGGGCTCCCTCGCCCTCGGCGGGGTCCTGGCCGTCGGCGGGGTCGACGTCGACCTGGGCGCCCACGGCCGGTACCACTCGGCCGGCTACGCGCTGGTCAGTGAGGGCACGGACGTCCGCAGCCAGCTGCTCGGCACCGTCGACGCGATCCGCGTGCGCGCGGCCGCGGAAGATGGGGGGCCGATCTTCGTGGGGCTCGCGCGGCCCGCCCAGGTGCGCCGCTACCTGCGCGGCGTGGATCACACCACCGTCGATGACGGCGGACGGACGGCCCAGCACGAGGGCGCCGCGCCGGCGACCCCGCCCGCGACCGCCGTCTCCTGGACGGCCCGGGCGAGCGGCGCGGGCGAGCAGGCCCTGCGCTGGGACCGCGACGACGGGGAGCAGGTCCTGGTGGCGATGAACGCCGACGGCTCGCCGTCGGTGAGCGCCCGGGTCGTCTCGTCGACGGCCACCCTGCGGGCGCGGCCGGCCCTCGCGGCCGGCGTGCTGGCCGGCGGGGCGGTCCTGCTCGCGCTCTCCGTCGCGCTCATCGTCATCCCGCTCA
>DASSBX010000208.1:0-4298 GCA_035698305.1 Miltoncostaeaceae bacterium
AGGGCGCCCAGGAGCGGGTGGTCCCGGCGGAGCGCTTCGCGCGTCTCCTGGCGCTCATGACGCGCCTGCTGGCCGCGTGCGGCGACTCCGCGGAGGCCCACATCCCCGTCGCCGAGCTGCGCGAGGCCCTCAACCTCGACCGCAAGGTGCTCGAGGACGACATCGGCCTGCTCAACCTCATCAACTTCGGGGGCGGCTGCTACGCGCTGTACGCGCAGCTGGAGGGCGACACGGTCGCCGTCCTGAAGGAGACGTACGGCGACCGCTTCGCCCGGCCCGCCCGCCTGTCGCCGCTGGAGGCGAAGGCGCTGCTGTGGACGCTCGACTTCATCGGCGACCGCCTGCCGGTCGAGGCCGGCACGTCCCTGAGCACCGTCCGCGCGAAGCTGGAGGCGGCGATCGGCGCCGACAGCCTCCCCACCGTCGAGCTGGGGCGCGCCCAGGTCGCCGACACCGGCGTCGCCGCCGCGGTGAGCCAGGCGATCCGCGAGGACCGCGTGCTGGAGATCGACTACTGGACGGAGTCGCGCGGCGCGATCACGAAGCGCCAGATCGAGTCCCACCTGCTGGTGAACGCCCAGGACGCCTGGTACGTGGTGGCCTACTGCCGTCGCGCGGGGGCGCAGCGGACGTTCCGCCTGGACCGCATCCGCAGCGCCGTCCTCCTGGACGAGCGGTTCGCCCGGCGCCCCGAGATCGTCGCCTCCGGCCCGTATCTGCCGTGGGGCGCGCACCCCCAGCCGGGCGAGACGGTCGCGCAGAGCGCGTCGGTGTGGTGCGACCCCGGCCTGGCGCGGTGGATGCTGGAGAAGCACGGCTCCCGGGAGCGCTTCGCCGACGGGTCCGTCCTGGTGGAGATCCCGTACGCCAGCGAGGAGTGGCTGGTGAAGGAGCTCCTCAAGTACCAGGGCGAGGCCGTGCTGTTCGAGCCGGTCGCCCTGCGGCGGACGGTGGCGGACCTCGCCGGGGAGGTCCTCGGCGCCTACGGCGCGGACCACCCGAGCGGCGGCAGCCGCCGGCGCGCCCCGACCCGCTGAGCGCCCGTCTCCCCCGCCGCGGCGCCGTCCTGGCGGCGTCGGCCCTGCTGGCCGCCCTCGCAGCGGCGCCGGCGGCCGTCGCCCAGACGCCGCCCGTCGCACCCGCGGCGGGCACGCCGGTCCTCGGCCGGTCGGTCCTGACCGCCGACCAGTTGGCCGCCTGGTACGCCGCCTCCGGCGTCACGTCCACGAGCCCCGTCGCGGTGGCGGACCTCGCCCGCCTGTTCATCGACGAGGGCGCGGCCCAGGGCGTGCGCGGCGACATCGCGTTCGCCCAGTCGATGCTGGAGACGGGCTACCTCCGCTTCGGGGGCATCGTGAAGCCGGGTGACCTGAACTTCTCCGGGCTCGGCGCGTGTGACAACTGCCCCCGCGGGCTGGCGTTCCCGAGCGCCGCCGCGGGCGTCCGCGCCCAGATCCAGCACCTGTACGCGTACGCCGCGCCGGGGGCGACCCCCGCCGCCCTCGCCCGCCCCCTCGCCGACGCCCGGTTCGCCCGCGTCCAGCCGGCGGGCCGCGCCCCGCTGTGGGAGGCGATGGGCAACGGCAACTGGGCCACCGGCCCCCAGTACGCCGACAAGGTCCTGAAGCTGTGGCGCAGCATGCTCGCCTGGGCGGGCGCGCGCGAGCCCGCCCCGCGGACCGCCGGCGCCGCCCCGGTCCAGTCGCTGCTGGTCGCCCCGGACGGCGCGGCCCGCGTCGCCGGCTGGCGGCTGCGCAAGGAGCCCCTCGCCGACGGCGTGCGCCTGCTCGGCGCCCCGACGTCCCTCACGCGCGGCCGCGGCGTCTGCCTGGTCCGCTGGGACGCACTCGGCGCCGCCGCGCTCGTCCGCGGCGCCCGCCGCCCGTGCGACGCCACATCGTCCGTCCGCTGGATCCGCCTGACGGGCGCCGGCTGGCGCACCACGAAGGGCCTCGCCCCCGGCGAGCCGCTCTCCCGCGTGCGGACCCTGTACCGGCACGCCCGGCGGGGCGGCACGTTCTGGCGCCTGGTCGCCGGTCGCGACGACCGGCATCGCAGGCCCGTGACCCGCCTGCGCGCCGAGGTCCGCCGGGACGGCGTCCGCGCGCTCTGGGTGCACCCCGCTCCGTAGCGCGCCGCCGCGGAGGTCGGAACGCGGCATCGCGATGCGATGCGGCCGACCCGAACGCCCAGGCGGTCCGGGAGCGGCGGACTAGCAGCCATCCGCCCGCGCCCGCGTCGGCGTGGCCCAGTAGCGGCGGCCCTCACCGCGGACGGCGAGGCCCTCCACCTCCAGCAGCGCGAGCGCCGCCCCGATCTCGCCCGGGTCGGCGCCCAGCGCCTCCGCGAGGGCGTCGGCGTCCATCGGCTCCAGCGCCAGGCGCTCGTGGACGCGGGCGGCCAGGCCGTCCGGCACCCCCTCGCCGTGCGGATCGCCCGGCGGTCGCCACTCGGCGTCGGGAAGCTCGGCGACGATGTCGTCCGCGGTCTCCAGGAGCGCCGCCCCCGCCCGCAGGAGGCCGTTGGAGCCCTCCGACGCCAGGGCTCCCGGCCAGCCCGGCACGGCCAGCACCGGCCGGCCCAGCTCCAACGCGAAGTCGGCGGTGATCAGCGCCCCTGAGCGGACGCCCGCCTCCACGACCGCCACCGCCCCCGACAGCCCCGCGACGATCCTGTTGCGCGCCGGGAACCGCCACGGCGCCGGCGGCGTCCCGGGCCAGAACTCCGAGACGAGCGCGCCGGACGCCGCGACGCGCCGCGCCAGCTCGCGGTTGCGGCGCGGGTACGGCACGTCCACGCCGCACCCGAGGACCGCGACCGTGCAGCCGCCCGCCGCGAGCGCGCCCTCGTGGGCCGCGGCGTCGATCCCATGGGCGAGGCCGCTGACCACGGCCGCGCCGCGCCGCGCCAGGTCGGCGCCCAGGCGGTGCGCCAGCGCAGTTCCCGCCGCCGTCGCGCGGCGGCTGCCCACCACGCCCACCGCCGGTCCCGCGGAGAGCCGCGCCAGCGCCGACTCCGACTCGCCGCGCAGGAACAGGCAGAACGGCGGGTCGGGGAGCTGGCGGAGCGCGTCCGGGTACCGCGGGTCGGGCATCCCGATCGTCGTCACGCCCGCGTCGGCGAGGCGCGCGGCGTCGGCGGCGACATCGATGGCGGCGCGGAGCCGCAGGGCCTCCTCCAGCTCGGCGCCCGACAGGCGGAGCGCACGGCCGAGGCGGACCCGGCCGGCACGCCACAGCGCCTCCGGGCCGCCGGCCGCCCGCGCAGCCCGCTGGAGATCGCGGCCGAGCGCCTGCGCCAGGCGGGCGAGCAGGCGTGCGTGGAGATCATGGACTCGGCCAGCGTGCTGAGCCAGCGGCTGCAGGAGGTCGGTACGGAGATGCAGCGGCTCATGGTCGAAACGCGCACGCAGATGGCGCGCGAGATGGCGCCGGCAATGCGCGACTTGGCCGAGCAGCTGAACGAAATGGCGCGCAGCCTGGAGCGGCCTCCGCACAAGAAGGAGGGGTCCTGAGCGGCGCGCGGCCGGGAGCAGCAAGGCATTATTAGTTAGAGAGAGTGAGCCCGCGCACTAGGGAAGGACCGCGAGCGGCGGGCGCATTCGCTCACCCGAGAACCGATCTGCGACAATAGCCACGGCACACCATGGCAGGGGATCGGCACATGCCGTCGGAGGACGACGCCACCACCCGCAAGCCCGTGCGGCGCTTCGTGTTGCTGGCCGCGTTGCTCGGCGTCCTGATCGTAGCCGGCTACTATTACTGGCTGCGCGCGCAAGCGCCTGCGCCGCCCGCCGCCGAACTGGACCTGCTCACCGAGCAGGCGGCGGACCCGGCTGACGCCGCGCCGCGCCATCCGCTCGACGCGGCGCAGACGCCGGACGGCGAACCGCTGCCGCCGCTCGACGAAAGCGACCCGGTGCTGCGCGCCCGCGCGCAGGAGCTGCTCGGCAGCGACGCGTTCGAGCGCCTGTTCCATCTCGACTCGCTCGCACGCCGCGTGGTCGTCACCATCGACAACCTCGCGGCGCGGCGCGTGCCGCAACGCTTCAATCTCGCGCGGCCGGCGCCCGGGCGTTTCGCCGTGGTCGAGGACGGCGACGTCGCGTTCCTGAGCGAGAAGAACTACGCGCGCTACGAGCCCTACGTGAAGCTCGCCCGGGCGCTCGACACCGAGCGGCTGGTGGCGGCGTACATGCACTTCTACCCGCTGTTCCAGGAGGAGTACGAGAACCTCGGGTATCCGAACTCGTACTTCAACGACCGCGTGGTGGCGGTGATCGACGACATGCTGGCGGC
>DASSBX010000209.1:0-6480 GCA_035698305.1 Miltoncostaeaceae bacterium
TGCACGCTGCGCGACTTCGAGCGGCTGGCGGCGGCGGAGGGACTGCGGGTGTCGGCGCGACGGCTGCTGGACGAGGACGGGCGGATGGCGCCCGAACGCGCCGAGCGGCGGCCCAACCTCCTCGCCGCCGGGGCCGCCTACCTGCTGGCCAGGTAGCGGGTGGATTCGGTCCGTTCCTTCATCGACGCCGTCGAGGCGTTCGGTGAGCGGCTCGCGGCGGTCCACTGGGGGTTCCTGCTCGCCGCCGCCGGGCTGGGCGTGATGAACCTGATCCTGCGCTCCCGCGGATGGCAGAACATCCTGAGGGCGGCGCTGCCCGGGGAGGTCATCCGGTACCGCAGCGCGTTCGGCGCGTACTGCGCCGGCGTCGGCGTGAACGCGGTCATCCCCGCCCGCGCGGGCGACCTGATGAAGATGTACCTGATGCGCCGCTCGGTCCCGAACGCCGGCTACGCGACGCTCACCGGCAGCCTGGTCTGCGAGACGGTGATCGACATGATCATCGGGTCCAGCCTGCTGATCTGGGCGCTGTCGGCGGGGGTCCTGCCGGGCCTGCGGCTCCCCGACATCCCGGCGTTCGACCTGTCCCTGGCGCTGCGGCACCCGTTCTGGACCCTGCTGATCGTCGCGGCGATCGTGCTGCTGTTCGTCATGCTCGGCCGGCGGGTGCGCCAGTTCTGGCGCGAGTTCGGCCGCGGCCTGGCGGTCCTCCGGACCCCGTTCCGCTACCTGCGCTCCGTCGCGAGCTACCAGGTGGTGGGCTGGGCGTGCCGGGTCAGCGCCGCGGCGTGCTTCCTGCTGGCCTTCGGGATCCCCGCGTCGCTGACGGCGGCGCTGACGGTGCAGGTGGCGGGCAGCCTCGGCGGCCTGTTCCCGGCCACCCCGGGCGGGCTGGGCCCGAAGCAGGCGCTGCTGGTGGTGATGCTCGCCGGCGAGGCCGGCCGGACCGACGTGCTGGCCTTCAGCGCCGGCATGGAGCTGACGCTGATCGTGGTGAACGCGGCCCTCGGCCTGACCTGCCTGGCCCTGATGCTGCGGCACGTGCGGTTCATGCGCGCGATCCGCCAGGCGCGCAGGGACCGCGGCGGCACCGCGCCGGAGGGGTCGTAGCTACGGCGTGGTGGGGCCGGCGATGCGCAGCCCGAGGCTGCGGGCGACGTCGTCCAGCGAGAGCAGCCCGACGAGGCGCTCCCCGTCCACCACCAGCACCCGCCGCACCGGCGAGCGGCGCAGCGCCTCCATCGCGTCGTCCAGCGACGCCTGGGAGCCGAGGGCGGGGACGTGCGCCCGGCCGACCATGCAGTCGGCCACCGTGCGGGCGCCCCAGTCCTCGCGCGGGACCTCGGCCAGGGCGCTGGTGGGGATGATCCCGACGGGGCGGGCGTCGTCGCCGAGCACGGCGTAGGCGTCGTGCTCCAGGTCGATCCCCGCGAGCCGTGAGAACTCGTCGAGCGTCAGCTCCGGGCGGGTGGTGACCGGGTCGGGATCCATCATGTCGGCCACCCGCGGCCCCGCGGCGGACGGGACGCGGCGCACCATCTGGGCCTCGGCGCCCGCCGCCTGGAGCACGAACCAGCCGATCAGGGCGAGCCAGACGCCGTTGATCCCCTCGCCGAGCACCGCCATCCCCAGGCCGAGGGCGATCATGCCGATCGCCAGGACGCGGCCCGCGCCGGCGGCGAGGCGGGTGGACGACTGCAGGTCGCCCTTCCACTGCCACAGCGCGGCGCGCAGCATCCGGCCGCCGTCGAGCGGGAGGGCGGGGATCAGGTTGAAGATGAGGAGGGCCGCGTTGATGATCCCGAGCCACGCGAGCACCCCGTCGACCGGCTCCGCGAGGCCGGGGATCCACGTGCCGCCGAGCAGGCCGACGGCGAGCAGCAGCGACACGACCGGCCCGGCGACGGCGATCCGGAACTCGGCGCCGGCGGTGGGGAACATGCCCGCGAAGCGCGCGACGCCGCCGAACAGCCACAGGGTGATGCCGTCGATCTCCATCCCGTCGCGGCGCGCCTGGACGGCGTGCCCCAGCTCGTGGAGCAGGATCGAGGCGAAGAAGCCGAACGACGCGACGACCGCCATCGCGAAGTAGGTGTTGTCGCCGTGCCCGGGGTTGGTGTCGGGGAAGACCCCCGTCGCGAGCGTCCACATGATGAGCGCAAGCAGCGCCAGGACGCTCCAGTTGATCCCGATCTCGACGCCGGCGATTCGCCCGAGGCTGTAGCTGTTGCGCATGGGGCAAGTGTAGGACGGTTCCGCGCCGGGGCGGGCCGCGGGCGACCGTCCGTCCGGGGGGGCGCGCGCCCACCGCGCGGACGGTGCGCCCGGGCCGGACCGGGCGCACCATCATCTCCATGGCACGGATGCGCGGGGAGTCGGTGCGGATGCTGGGGGCGGCGGTCCTGGGCGGCCTGGTGACGGGGCTCGTCCTGGTGGGGGTGGCCGCGCTCCTTGGCGTTCGCAGCGAGGCGGTGGGGGCGGGGGATGCCGAGGCGGCACACGTGCGGGCGGTCTACCGCGCCGCCTCGCCGTCGGTCGTGCTCGTCGACGCCGGCGACCGCACGGGGTCGGGCTTCCTGGTGGACGACCGCGGCCACGTGGTCACCAACGCCCACGTGGTGGGCGATCGGACCGCCGTGCACGTGGACCTCGGGGGCCGCCGGGTGGAGGCGGTCGTGCGCGGCGTGGAGCCGTCGGTGGACGTGGCGGTGCTGACGCTGTCGGGGTCGCGGGGCGACGTGCCGCCCCTGCGCTTCGGCGACTCGGCCAGGGTGCGGATCGGCGACCCGGTGGTGGCGATCGGCGCCCCCTTCGGGCTCAACGGCAGCCTGTCGAGCGGGATCGTCTCCGGCCTGCGGCGCCAGATCGACTCGCCGAACGGCTTCGCGATCCCGGGCGTCATCCAGACCGACGCCGCCCTGAACCCCGGCAACTCCGGCGGCCCGCTCCTGGACGCGGACGGGCGCGTGGTGGGCATGGCGACCCAGATCGCGACGGAGAGCGGCACCAACGAGGGCATCGGCTTCGCCGTCCCCAGCGCCATCGTGGAGCGCACCGTCACCCGGATCATCGCCACCGGCCGCGCCGACCTGCCGTACCTGGGCATCGTCGGCGGCGACGTCCCGGAGGGCGTCCTGCTCCAGCAGATCGTCGCGGGCGGCCCGGCCTCGGGGCTCCTGCGCCCCGGCGACGTGATCCTGGCGGTCGACGGGAGCCCGGCCGACACCAACGCCGGCCTCGCCGCCGCCCTGGCCGCCCACGCCCCCGGCGACCGTGTCACCGTCCGCGTCCTCCGCGACGGCGACGCGACGGACGTGCCCGTCACCCTTGGCGCCAGGCCCCCCGCGGGCCCGTCCACCGGACCCTGACCGGCCCGCCCGGGTCGTCCCCGGCGTCCCACTCGGGGGTGTCCGCGTGTCCCACTTGGGACTGACCGCGAGTCCCACTTGGGAGGGGATTCGCCGCCCCATCCGGGCGTGGCGGGGGGCCTGCGTCTTCACCCTCACTGAGGGGGTGCCGGGGGGTGGCGGTCGCCCGGGCGGTCGGATCCGCGTTTCCCACTTGGGAGTGACCGCGAGTCCCACTTGGGAAGGGACGGGGACCTTCGTCGGCCTGACCGACTCGGCGCCCCCATGCGCTCCCGTCACCGACGGGCCCCGCCGGGGGCGGGGACCAGCGACCCGGCCGCCCGGTGCCGGCCACGGCGTCTCGCTCCGGGCCTCCTCGGCCCACTCGGGACCGACGGGGACGTAGGCTCGTCCTCGATGGCGGCGATCCTCGCGTCCCTGCGGCACCCGGTGGTCCTCGCGCCCCTCGCGGGGGGCGCCACCACGCCCGCCCTGGTCGCGGCGGTGGGGGAGGCCGGGGGGATCGGGTTCATCGGCGCCGGCTACCGGACGGCCGACGACCTGGCCGGCCAGATCGCCGCCGTCCGGGACCTCTCGGCGACCCCGTTCGGCGTGAACGTGTTCGTCCCCCGCCGCGACCCCGTCGACCCGGCGGCGATCGCGGGGTACGTCCGCACGCTCGAGGCCGACGCCGCCCGCCTCGGCGTCGCGGTCGGGGATGCCCGCGACGAGGACGACGGCTGGGACGCCAAGATCGCCCTGCTCACGCGGGATCCCGTCCCCGTCGTGTCGTTCACGTTCGCCTGCCCGCCGCCCGCGACCGTGCGCTCGCTGCGCGACGCCGGCACGGAGGTGTGGGTCACCGTCACCACTCCCGGGGAGGCGCGCGAGGCCGCCGCCGCGGGCGCCCGGGCGCTCGTGTGCCAGGGGGCGGAGGCGGGCGGCCACCGGGGCGCGTGGAACGACCGCGACGACACCGAGTCCCTCGGGCTCCTGGCGCTCCTGCGCCTCGCCGCGGCGGCCACCGACCTGCCGCTCGTGGCGGCGGGCGGCATCGCCGACGGCGCCGCGGTCGCCGCCGTGCTCGCCGCGGGGGCGAGCGCCGCCCAGCTCGGCACCGCGTTCCTGCGCGCCGCCGAGGCCGGCACCCACCCGGCCCACCGCGCGGCGCTCGCCGAGGAGGGCCGCACCGCCCTCACGCGGGCGTTCACCGGCCGCACGGCCCGCGGGATCGCGAACCGGTTCATGGAGGAGCACGAGGCCGACGCCGTCGTCGGCTACCCGCAGGTCCACCACGCCACGGCCCCGCTGCGCGCGGCGGCCCGCCGGGCGGGCGACGCCGGCGGCTTCAACCTGTGGGCGGGCCAGGCCCACGTCCTGGCGCGCGAGGCGCCGGCGGGCGACATCGTGCGGGCGCTCGCCGCCGAGGCGGCCGCCGCCGCCCGCGCCGCCGCCGCCCGGCTCAGCCCTCCCGGGGGCTGAGCAGCCGCAGCAGCGCGTCGCACGCGCGGCTGGCGGGGACCGGCACGCCGAGCCGCTCGCCCTCGGCCACCACGGCGCCCACCAGGGCCTCGCGCTCGAGGCGCCGCCCGGCCTCCAGGTCGAACAGGGTGGAGGAGCCGCCGGCGGCGGGCAGGCGGCGGCGCGCGTCGGCCACGTACGCCTCGGCCGCGTCCGCGGGGAGGGGCACGCCCGCCGCCCGCCCCACCGCCACCGTCTCACGCCCCAGCGCGAGCATCAGGTCCACCGCCCGGGGCTCCGCGAACAGCGCGCCCACGCGGGCCCGCCCCAGCGCGGTGACCGTGTTGAGCGACACGTTCGCGACCAGCTTCGTCCACAGCGCCACGTCCGCGTCGCCGCGCCGCACCGGCACCCCGACCGCCGCGCCCACCCGCTCCAGCATGTCCCCGGGCGCGCCGTCGCCGCCACCCGCCAGCGCGTCGCGCAGCTCGCCGGTGGCAGGGTTGCGGCTGGGCCGCCGGATCACGTGGTCGGGCGCCGGCCGCTGGCACCCCAGGTACACGGCCACCCCCGCGACCTGCGCGGCGGGGCACTCCCTGCGGATCACGGCCGGGTTCGTCACCCCGTTCTGGAGGGAGAGGACCACGGCCCCGTCGGCGAGGCCGGGGGCCAGCGCCCGCGCGGCCGCCTCCGTGCTGAAGCTCTTGACGCAGACCAGCGCCAGGTCGGCCGGGCCCGCCTCCGACGGGTCGCCCACCGCCCGCAGGCGCACCTCGCGTTCATCGTCCCCGTCGGTCAGGCGCAGGGGCCCGGCCCGCAGCGCCCGCAGCGTCTCCCCGTGGGCGACCGCCGCGACCGGCCAGCCCGCCTCGGTGAGCCGTGCCGCCACGAACCCGCCGATCGCGCCGGGCCCGACCACGAGGGTCCGCGGCGCCCCCGTCAATCAGTGTCCCGAGTGGATCTGCGTCCTTGCCTCGCGGGGGATTCGCCCGGGAACCGCATCCGAACCTCCGGCTCGGGACGCTAGAGGTCGAGGCCGAGCTGCTCCTGCCCGGGGGTCACGGGGACCTCCCGGCGGGGCTGGGCGTCCAGGGCGGCCTCCACGGCCAGCCGGTCGGCGCGCTCGTTCACCTCGTGGCCGGCGTGGCCGCGCACGAGCGTGGGCCGTACGCGGGCGTGGCGCGCCAGCTCGGCGATCATCCGCTCCCACAGGTCCCGGTTCGCCACCGGCTGCTTGCTCGCCGTCCGCCAGCCCTTGCGCTGCCAGCCGTCCAGCCAGCCCTTGGCGATGGCGTTGGCGAGGTAGCTGGAGTCGGTCACCAGCTCGACGTCCGACCCCTCCGGCGTGGCGCGCAGCCCCTCCAGGGCGGCCATCAGCTCCATCCGGTTGTTGGTGGTGGGGTACTCGCCGCCGGTCAGCACCGTCTCGGCGCCGTCGGGGCCGGTGAGGATCGCCGCCCATCCGCCGCGGGACTCGTCGGTGCCGTTGCCGGAGCACGCGCCGTCGGTCACGAGGGTCCAGGTGGCCGCCATTCCTCTACCTTAGCCACCGTGAGCACCACGGACGGCGAACGCGACGGGCGCGCGGCGGGGGAGGCCTACGACCGCTCGGCGGGCGAGTACGACGACCTGCTGCGCCACAACGCGGAGGGCGCGGGGCGCCTGGTGGCCG
>DASSBX010000210.1:0-6908 GCA_035698305.1 Miltoncostaeaceae bacterium
CTCCGCCGCGTCGGCCCACTGGCCCTTCAGGTGCTGGGTCGGCGCCACCACCACCAGGCGCCGGCGGGGGTGCTCCGCCAGGTGCTGCCGCACGGCCGCGAGGGCGAAGGTGGTCTTCCCCGCGCCAGGCGTCGCGACGGCCAGGAAGTCGGGCCCCGACCGGGACCCGAACGCGTCGAGTGCGGCCTTCTGCCAGCGGCGGAGCCGGATCCTCTGGGGGGTCTGCTGGGCCATGCGCAGCGGCGGACCCTAGCCCGGGCCGCGGACACCGATGAGTTCCGGGGGCGTCACAGGTCGGAAGCGCGACGTGTCAGTGGGATGACCGGGTGCCTGCCATGGGGCTATCGGCCCGGGTGGCACCTGACATAGCCTCGCCCCCCCTGGGGCATCGCACCGCGGAAAGCGAGAAGAGATTGAGGTCGTTCACCAGATGGATCCTCGGGCGCCGGCGATGGGTCGTCGCCGCGTGGGTCCTCATCGCCGTCGTGGCCTTCGCATCGGTGTCGTCGTCCGTGGACGCCCTGTCGGACAAGTTCGAGCTCCCGGGCAGGGAGAGCACCGACGCCGCCAACGCGATCTACGACGAGCTCGGGACGGGCGGGCCACGGGTCAACGGTCCGCTCACCGCGGTCGTGCAGCTCCCGGAGGGCACCACCATCGACTCGCCCGGGGTGGAGGAGCAGGCCGGGCGGGCGTTCGCGACGATCGCCGAGAGCATCCCGGGCGTCCGCTACGCCGACCTGGCCACCACCGGCGACCGCACGTTCGTCTCCGACGACGGCCGCACGGCGTTCGCCGTCATGTGGTACCCGCCGGGCGACACGCTCTTCGAGCCGGCCAAGCAGGCGCTCGACAACGCCGAGGCGGCCGCGGAGGGCGTCACCGTCGACGGCGCCCCGGTGCGGATCACCGGCTACGACCCGCTCGCCGTGGGGGAGAGCGAGGAGTCGGAGGGCCCGAGCGTCCTGGTCGAGACGCTCATCGGCGGCGTGGGCGCGCTGATCGTGCTCGCGTTCGTGTTCGGCTCGCTCATGGCGTTCGTGCCGCTGCTGATGGCGGCGATCGCCATCCCCACCACGTTCCTGGTGCTGTGGCCGCTCGCCGAGGCGAGCGAGGTGTCGGTCGTGGTCCAGTTCCTGATCTCGCTGATCGGGCTGGGCGTCGCCATCGACTACTCGCTGCTCATCGTCATGCGCTGGCGGGAGGAGATCGCCGCCGGCCGCGACCGCTTCGAGGCGGTCGCCCAGACGATGGAGCACGCCGGCAGGGCGGTCATCTTCAGCGGCATCGCGGTGGCGATCGGCCTGCTGGCGATGATCGTGCTGCCGGTGCCGTTCCTGCGCAGCATCGGCTACGGCGGCATGCTGATCCCGCTCATCAGCGTGCTGGTGGCGATCACGCTGCTGCCCGTGGTGCTCGCGACGGTCGGCCCGCGGCTCGACCGGGTCGGGTTCCGGCGCCGCACGGGCAACGCCGGGCAGGGCTGGGTGCCGTGGGGCCGCTTCGTGGTCCGCAACCGCTACCTGGTGGGCGGGGTCGCGCTGGTGCTCCTGGCGCTGCTGTTCATCCCGGTGCTCGACTTCTCGACCGGCACCCCGCGGGCCAACTCGCTCGCGTCGGCCGGCGCCGCGCGCGTCGCGCTCGACCAGCTCGACGACTCCGGCATCGGCGCAGGCGCCCTCAACCCGTTCGAGGTGGCGGTGATCGGCGGCGACGCCGACGCCGTGGCGCGGGCGGCGGCGGGCGCCGACGGCGTGCGGGGGGCGGTCGCACCCTCCGGACCGGCGTGGGGCGGCGGCGGCCTGCGGGTGGTCAACGTGTTCCCCGAGGCCGAGGACAGCCCCTCCACGGTGAGGGCCGTGCGCGCGGCGGTGGCCGACCAGCCCGGCAGCGTGCTGGTGGGCGGCGCCACGCCGGCGACGGCCGACTTCAACGACGCCGTCTACGGGAACTTCGTGTGGGTGGTGCTCGTGATCGCGTTGATCACCTACGTGCTGCTGGCGCGGGTGTTCCGCTCGCTGCTGCTGCCGCTGAAGGCGGTGGTGTTCAACATCATCTCGATCGGCGCGGTCTGGGGCTTCATGGTGCTGTTCTGGCAGCAGGGCCACGGCTCGGGCGCCGTCTTCGACATCGAGCCGACCGGGGCGCTGACCGTCTGGATCCCGGTGATGGTGTTCGCGTTCCTCTACGGCCTGTCGATGGACTACGAGGTGTTCATCCTCAGCCGGATGCGCGAGGAGTACGACCGCGACGGCCACACCGACCGCGCGGTGGTGGCGGGGCTCGCCCGCACCGGCCGCCTGGTGACGGCCGGGTCGCTCATCCTGTTCCTCGCGTTCATCGCGCTGGCGTCCACGCCGGGAACCGACATCAAGGTGTTCGCGACGGCCCTGGCCATCGGGATCGTGCTGGACGCGACCATCGTCCGCAGCATGCTGCTGCCGGCGTTCGTCGCCGTGCTGGGCCGCTGGAACTGGTGGCTGCCGGGGTGGGCGGCGTGGATCCTGCGGGTGGAGCCGAGCCACCCCGCACCGGAGGTGCGGGGCGAGGTGCCGCTCGAGCTCGACCCCCCGGGGCAGACGTCGCTCGGGCACGGCGCGACGACCCTCCCCGCGGGCGAGGCGCCCTAGGGGCGGCCGATCCGCGCCTTCCGGGCCTCGGCGCGGGTGCGCTACCCGGCCGAGGCCGCCGCCGACGCCTCCTGGCGCGCCCGCCGCCGCGGCGACACGGCCAGCGCGAGCAGCGCCGCCACCAGGGCGGCCGCGGCGCCGAGCCAGAGCGACGTGGTGAAGCCGGACTCGGCGGGGATGGACGTGCCCTCGATGACCTCGCTGGCCAGGAGCGTCACGGCGGCCTGGCTGCCGATCACGCTGCCGACGGTCCGCACGACGGTGTTCATGCCGGTGGCGATGCCGGTCTCGGTGGGCGCCACGGCGTCGGCGATCAGCTTCGGCATCGCGCCGAACGCCACCGCCACGCCGGCCGCGCCGATCGCGTACCCCACCATCAGCTGCCACGGCTCGGCGTGGAACGCGGCGAGCGAGGCCGCGCCGATCGCGGTGACCAGCAGGCCGATGGCGAGGGATCCCTTGAAGCCCACCCAGCGGCCGAGGACGCCGCCGAACGGGCCGGCCGGCAGCATCACCAGGGCGCCGGGCAGCATGTAGAGCGCCGACACGGTCACGGTGGCGCCGAAGCCGTAGGTCACCAGCCCCTGGACGTCCTGGGGCAGGCCGTTCGGCATCTGCGCGAACAGCGGCAGCACGGTGAAGATCGCGTACATCGTGAAGCCGCAGAACAGGGCGGCCAGGTTGGTGAACAGCACCGGCCGGCGCGACAGCATCCGCATGTCCACCATCGGGCTCGCGGTACGGGCCTCGACGACGCCCCAGGCCACCAGCACCGCGAGGCCGCTGGCGACCATCCCCACCAGCTTCGCCGACGACCAGCCCCAGTCGTGCCCCTCGGTCAGGGCCACGAGCAGCAGGATCAGGCCGCCCGACAGCAGCAGCGCCCCGGGGATGTCGAGCCTGGCGGGGCTGCGGTGCGGCGACGGCGGCACGAAGCGGGTCACCAGCGCGATCCCGAGCACGCCGATGACGGCGCCGATCACGAACAGCAGGCGCCACGACGCGCGGTCGACGATCACGCCGCTCATCACCAGCCCCAGCCCGCCCCCGAGCCCGAGCATCGACGAGATGAGCCCCATCGCGACGCCCATGCGCTTCGGCGGCACCTCGTCCCGGATGATCGAGAAGGCCAGGGGGTAGACGGCGCCGCCGATGCCCTGGATCGCGCGGAAGACGATCAGCGACCAGATGTCCCACGCGAAGATCGCCGCGATCGAGCCGATGCTGAACAGCGCCAGCGTCACGATCAGCATCCGCGGCTTGCCGAACTGGTCGCCCAGCCGGCCCAGCAGCGGCGTCGCGACCGACGCGCTCAGCAGGTAGATGCTGATCGTCCACGCCGCCCACGACGTCGTCGTGTCCAGGTCCTCCGCCACGATCGGCAGCGCAGGCACGATCACGGCCTGCATGAGCGCGAAGCTCCCCGACGCGCAGGTGAGGGCGAGCAGGAGCATCCCGGGGCGGGAACGTGCCATCTGGGCGGCCGGGTGGCCTGGCGTCACGGGCTCTCCATCGCGCGAACGCGCGCTTTACGCAACGTATCGTAAAGCGGGCACGCTACCATCCGCACGATGGCCGACGCCTCCACCCCGGCCCGCCGCGGCCGTCCCCGTTCCCGCGCCAACGACGACGCGATCCTCGACGCCGCCGTCCGGCTGCTGGCGGAGGTGGGCTACACCCGGTTGTCGATGGAGGGCGTCGCGGCCGACGCCGGCGTCAGCAAGCCGACCCTCTACCTGCGCTACGCGTCGAAGGCCGAGCTGGTGGCCGCCGCGTTCACCGCGGTCCGGATGGGGGCCGCGCCGCCGCTGTCGGGAGATCTCCGGGTGGATCTCGTCGCCCAGCTCCGCCACCTGCGGGGCACATTCGCCCGCATCGGCATGTCGGTCGTCGGCGTGTGCCTGGCCGAGGAGGCGCACGTCCCCGACCTGATCGAGGCGCTGCGCGCCCGCAGCCTGCGCCCCGGGCGCCAGCTGATGCGCGACGCGCTCACCGCCGCGCGCGACCGCGGCGGGCTGCGCCCCGACGCCGACGTGGAGGCGGCGATCGAGATGGCCATCGGCGCCTACTACGCCCGCTACACGGCGGGCGAGCCGTTCGACGACGCGTGGGACGAGCGGATCGCCGACGCCGTGCTCAGGAGCGTCGCGCTCTAGAGGTCCCGGATGGGGGTGGGCCGGCCCTCGTCGTCGAGCGCGACCATGGTGAAGACCCCCACGGTGCACAGCTCCCGGACGTGGGTGACCGGGTCCTCGCGGTGGGCCTCGACGCCGACGCGCATGCTGGTGCGCCCCACCGACTGCACCTCGGCGATGAGCTCGACCAGCTCGCCCTCCCGGATCGCCACCCGGAACGTCAGCTCGTCGACCGCCGCGGTGACGACGGTGCGCGTGCCGGCCCGCCGGACCCCGGCGATGCCCGCGGCCGAGTCCATCCACGCCAACAGCGAGCCGCCGTAGAGGGTCCCCAGATGGTTGGTGTCGGCCGGCAGCACCAGGCGGGTGAAGCGGGTCTGCGGCACGCCGTCGCTCACGGCGCCCCCTCCCCCGCCGCCGCGACCACCTCGAGGATGTCGACCGCGTGGCCCTCCATCAGCCAGGGGCCGACGCCGCGCACCGACTCCAGCGCCCGCGCGTCACGCGGGGCCCGCCGCGCGATCCCCTCGAGCGTCCGGTTCGACGCCACCCGGAACGCCGGCCACCCCAGCTCCTTCGCCAGCGCGCCGCGCCACGCCTGGAGGGCCTCGAACGTGCGGCGCTCGTCCACGTCGAGCGGCGGCTCGTCGGGCCGCGCCCGGGCGGGGGCGGCCACGGGGGCCGCCACGTCCAGGTCGCCGGGCGGCTCGCAGACGTCGCAGCAGCGCTCCTCCGGCACCGGCTCGGAGGGGTCGTCGAAGTGGTGGAGGAACACCCGCCGCCGGCAGGCGTCGCCCCGCACGTAGGCCACCGCCGCGTCCAGGGCGCGGTGGCGCCGATGCAGCTCCGCCTGCACCTGGCCGGCCAGGTCCTCCCGCTGCTCCGGCGTCAGGCGGCCGCCCTGCAGCCGCCCCGCCCGGCCGCCGCCCGGCGCCGCCTCCACCTGCAGGGCGCCGACCCGCTCTGCCATCGCCAGCACGAAGCCGGCGTCGTCGTCCACCTCCGACCGGTCCATGCGCCAGCGGCCCTCGGGGTCGGCGCGCGACGCCAGCCGGGCCAGCAGACGGTCGACCTGCCCCGGCTCCAGCCGCGCCCGCGTGATCCGGCGCCGGATCGCCACCTCGTCGGCCGGGCCCGCCACGATCACGTGCCGCGACGGCTCCCCGTCGCGCCCCGCCCGCCCCGCCTCCTGATAGAGCTGCTCCAGCGAGTCGGGCAGCGCCGTGTGCACCACCAGGCGCACGTCCGGCACGTTCACGCCCATCCCGAACGCGTTGGTCGCCGCCACCACCCGGGCCCGCCCGCTCGTGAAGGCCTCCTGCGCCTCGGCGCGGTCGGCGCGGCCGGCGTGGTACGCGACCGCGGAGTGCCCGGCGGCGGTGAGCGCCGCCGCCGTCTCCTCCGTGGCCCGGCGGGTGCCGCAGTAGACGATCGCCTTGCCGCCGTCCGCCGACGCCAGCGCCGCCATCAGCACGCCGCGCTTGCGGGCGACGGAGCCCTTGCCCTCCACCCACAGGGCGTCGAAGGTCAGGTTGGGCCGGTCGAAGCCCCCCACCACGCCCACCGGGTCGCGCAGGCCGAGCCGCCGCGCCACGTCGGCGCGCACCCGCTCCGTGGCCGTGGCGGTCAGCGCCATCGTGGCCCGCGGCCGCAGCGCCTCCCGGAACCGCCCGACGCGCCGGTAGTCGGGCCGGAACTCGTGGCCCCACTCGCTGACGCAGTGGGCCTCGTCGATCACCAGCAGGCTCACCGTGGCGGCCGCCATCGCCCGCCCGAACGCCGCCGACCCGAAGCGCTCCGGCGCCACGTACAGCAGGCGCAGGCGGCCCGCGCGGGCCGCCTCGAGCGCGTCGCGCGCCTCGTCCTCCGACAGCCCGGAGTGGAGGGCCGCGGCGGGGATGCCCGCGCGCTCCAGGCCGGCGAGCTGGTCGGTCATCAGGGCGATGAGCGGCGACACCACCACGGTCAGCCCCCGCAGCGCCGCCGCGGGCGCCTGGTAGCAGAGCGACTTGCCGGAACCGGTCGCCATGACCACCAGCGCGTCCCGCCCCGCGAGCGCCGCCGCGATCGCCCGGTCCTGGCCGGGCCGTAGCCGCCGCACGCCGAGCCGCTCCAGCGCCTCCGCGAGCCCGGGCCCGGCGGC
>DASSBX010000211.1:0-5373 GCA_035698305.1 Miltoncostaeaceae bacterium
GTCGTCGTTCGGCGCGCGGAGGCGGTCGTTGACCCGCAGCAGGATCTCGTCGCGGCCGAACCGGACGCCGTTCGCGGCGGGGCCCGCCTCGACGTCGGCGGCGAGCCGGTCGGCGGCGGCGATCGCGGCGGCGAACCGCTCCTCCAGGGTGCCCGTCCCCATCCGCTTGCGCTGGTAGAGCACGCCCGGGCGGCCCTCGCCGAGGTCGAGGGAGCGGTCGGCCTCGTGGCCGATGAGCATCACCCCCGGCCCGTCCGGGACGTGCGCGTAGTCGGCCACGTCGATCGGGGTGCCGTCCAGGGTGCGCCGCTGGATCCACCCATGGAACAGGGGGACGCAGTCGCGCACGTCGAACGCGTCGGGGTTCACGGCGTAGAGCTTCGCCCCGATCCGGACGATGTCGGTCGCGGTCGCGGTCGCCATGGCCCTAGACCAGCGCCGACTGCGCGCCGGCCTCGCGGATCTCCATTGCCGCCACCGCGTCGATGAAGAGCTGGGCCTCCTCCACCAGGCCGCGGGTCGCCTCGGCGTCGCCGAGCCCCGGCGGCGCCTCGTGGCGGTCGAAGAGCGGCCGGGCGAAGCGCCCCTTGGCGAACCGGTCGAAGAACCGCTCCGTGTCGTAGAAGCGCTCCCTGAACTCGCGGACGATCACGTCGGGGTCGTCCGCCACGTTCGGGTTCTCCGTGCGCACCAGCGCGCGGGCCGCGCCGAGCATGGCGGCGTAGGCCCGCTCGTCGGCCCGGGCCAGGTCGCCGTCCTCCAGCGCGACGGCCGCGTCGAACACGATGCTCTCGGCGAACGACAGCTCCAGGTCGGTCTTCGAGATCACCTCGCCGGCGCACTCGCCGATGCCCATGTCGCCCATCGTGAAGATCCGGGCGTCGCCCCAGTCGGTGGAGAAGCTCGGGTCCTCCTCGGGCGAGGGCACCGTCTTCAGCTCGGCGATCATCGCCCCCAGCTCCTTCTTGCCGAGCCGGGCGATGTAGTCCTGGAAGGTCTCCCCGGCCCGGCGCTCCGCGACGAAGCGGGCCGTGATGCCGTCGACCACCTCGGGGATCCGCTTCGACGGCACCGCGCCGATCGCGAGGCCGTACGACCCGGCGTTCTCGCGCCAGCGGCCGCCCAGCACGACCTGGAAGTGGGGGACGGTGACGCCGTTGATCTTGCGGCTGTTGCCGAAGAAGCCGATGTCGGCCACGTGGTGCTGGCCGCACGAGTTGAAGCACCCGCTCACCTTGATCCGCAGGCCCCGCACCGACTCGTCCAGCTCGAACTGCTTGGCGGCCAGGCGCGTGCGCAGCTCGCCGGCGAGGCCGCGCGAGGAGGCGATCCCGAGCTTGCAGGTGTCGGTGCCCGGGCACGTGGTCACGTCCACGATCGTGCCGGCGCCGGGGGCGGCCAGGTCGATGGCGACCAGCTCCCGGTAGAGCGCGGGCAGGTCCGGCTCGGCCACCCACCGCAGCACGATGTTCTGCTCCACCGTGGTGCGGACGGCGTCGCCGACGTACCTCCGCGCCACCTCCCCGAGCTGCCGGGTCTGGACCGCGGTGACGTCGCCCAGCGGCAGCGCGATCGTGGCGACCGCGTAGCCCGGCTGGCGCTGGCGGTAGACGTTCGTGCGGAGCCACTCCTCGTAGCCCTCGGGCGGCGGCGTCCCGTTCGTGGAGACCGGCACGGCCTCGCGGACCGGCGACTCGTCGAAGTCGTCGACGTTCGGCAGGTAGGACGTCCAGCGGTCGTCGTGCGGGAGGGTCTCGCGCTCCTCGTCCACCAGCCGGCGGAACTCGTCGATCCCCAGCTTCGAGACCAGGAACTTGATGCGGGCGCGGTTGCGGTTCTGCTTCTCCCCGAGGCGGCCGAAGACGCGGGCGATCGACTGGACGGCGGGCAGCAGCTCCTCGACGGGGTGGTCCTCGTACAGCAGCTTCGCCTGCTGCGGGGTCGTGCCGAGGCCGCCGCCGACGTAGAGGTCGAACGAGCGGCGCTCCACCCCGTCCTCGACGGTCCTGCGGGCGATCGCCCCGAAGTCGTGCATCATCACCAGGCCGCAGGCCTCGCCGGCGCAGCCCGAGAAGGCGGGCTTGAACTTGCGGCCGAAGTCCTGGCAGTCGGGGTGGCCGAGCAGGAAGCGGAACAGGGCGTCGGCGTACGCCGTGGTGTCGAAGGCCTCGGTGTGGCACACGCCCGCGATCGGGCAGGCCGTGAGGTTGCGGACGCCGTTGCCGCAGGCCTCCCGGGTGGTGATGCCCACCGCCGCGAGGCGGCGCATGAGGTCGGGCGTGTCGTCGATGTGGACGAAGTGGAGCTGGACGTCCTGGCGCGTGGTGACGTGCAGGATGCCGTCCGAGTACTCCTCCGCCAGCTCCGCGATCACGTCGAGCTGGTCGGGCGTGACCCCGCCGTAGGGGATCTTGATCCGCATCATCCCCGGCGCGTCCCACAGGGTCTCGGGGCCCTTCGTCAGGTCGCCGCCCGGGTAGGTGAGCGTCTGCGAGGCGACGCCGTCGTGGCGGTGCCCGTTGTCGTAGCGCTGCCCGTAGACGCCGCGCCGCAGGCGCGTCTCGGCGAAGACGCGGTCCTCGATCTTGCGCTGGCGCCGCAGCTCCATCTGGCCCTCGAAGATGTCGATCTCCTCGGCCAGGTCGGGGGGCATGCTCCCGAGGAGCCGGCCCCTCCAGTCGGTCGTTCCCATCGCGTGTCCGCCCCCATCGCCGTTTGCGGAGCGGCAAAATACCAGAAAACCTGCGGCTATTCCTCGTTTGCCTCGGGCTCGCCCAGCACGCCGTTCGCGACGTCGGCCAGCGCGCGCACCACCTGCACGCACATCGGGTCGCTCACCGCGATCTGCACCTGGCTGCCGTCCTCGTCGTCGAAGGCGAGCGTCCAGTGCGGGATGACGCCCTCCACCGTCTGCTGCGGAGGGGTCACCGAGACCCCGACGACGTTCGGCTGGAGCGCCCAGAACAGGCCCTCGGGCAGCCCGGAGGGCATCGGCTGCCACTCGCCGGCGCCCTGGATCTCCTCGCGGTGCGGCTCCGCCTGCGTGAACGCGTTCATCAGGTTCTCGGCGTCGCTGGTCGCCAGCGGCAGGGTCAGCACGCAGTTGGGCCCGCTCTCGAACGCGAGCAGGGCCACCGGCAGGGCGTCAGGGTCGGGCGCCTCCCCGTTGTCGTCGATCTCGACCTCAACGGGAGAGCAGTTGAAGCCGGTTGCCTGGAAGGCGATCGTCTGCCGCATGCCGAGTTCCTCCACGCAGTTTCCGGACGCGGCGCATCCTCGCACACGGGTCGTGTGGCTCGATGGCCGGCTCGTCGCGCCGGACGATGCGCGGCTGAGCGCCGACGACCCCGGGGTGCGCTGGGGCCTGGGCCTGTTCGAGACGATGCGGGCGTCCGGCGGCCGGGTGCCGCTGCTCGACCGGCACCTCCACCGCCTGGCGGCCTCGGCGGCGGCGCTCGGGCTGGCGGGGGTGCCGGACGAGGCCGCCGTCCGCGACGCCGTCGCCGCGACCCTCTCGGCGCACGGCGGGGCCTCCGCCCGCGTGCGGCTGACGGTGACGCCGCGCCCCACGCTCCTGGTCGAGGCGACCCCCCTGCCCGCCGACGTCCGGCCGGGCGTGCCGGGACGCGCGGCCGCGGTGTCGCTGCCGGGGGCGTGGGCGCCCGGCAACCGGATCGCCGAGCACAAGACCCTCTCGTACGCCGCGTGGCGCGTCGCCCAGTCGCGCGCCGAGGCGGCGGGGGCCGGGCACGCCCTGCTGCTCGACGGCGACGGCCGCCTGGGCGAGGCGGCGGTGGCCAACGTGTTCTGCGCCCTGGCGGACGGGGTGGTGGTGACCGCCCCGGCCGACGGGCTGCTGCCGGGCATCGCGCGCGCGATCTGCCTCGGCGCGGCGGACGCCGCGGAGCGCGCGCCCGAGGCGGACGAGTGGCGGGCGGCGCGGGAGATCGTCGCCGTCAACGCCCTCCGCGGCGCGGTCGCGATCACGGCGGTGGACGGCGCCACGGTGGGCGACGGGGCGCCCGGGCCGCTGGCGAGCGCCCTGGCGGCGGCGCTGGCCGAGGCGGCGGGCGGTTCCTAGAAGTCGAAGTCGAAGAGGTCTTCGAGCATGCCGCGGCGGCGGCGCTTCTTCGCCTCCTTCGGCGACTCCTCGGACCGGCGGTCGCGCTCGTCGCCGCGGGGGCGGCGGCGGCCCTCCATCTCCTCGAAGAAGTCCTCGTCGTCGTCGCGCACACCGGCGGCGGCGCGGCGCTCCCGGTCGAGGATGCGGTCGAGCTCGCCGCGATCGAGCCACACGCCACGGCACTCGGGGCAGGCGTCGAGCAGCACCTCGCTGCGCTCCAGCTCGACGAGCCGGGTGCCGCAGCTCGGGCAACGCAGCGGCTCGCCGCGCGCGGGGCGGATCGGTGGCACGTTCATCGCGCGGCAGGGTAGCGCGGCGTCATGAGCCCGCTCACACCGGGGGGTCAGCCCGCCCGGCGCCGCCCCGTCCGGCCCGTGATCGGCGCCACGCGGCGACCGAGCAGGCGCATCGCCTTGAGGCCCAGCGACAGCTTCTCGCGGTCGTCGGTCTTCCCGATGTCGAGCCCCGAGAGCTCGGCGATCCGGTCGAGGCGGTACCGCACCGTGTGGCGGTGCGTGTAGAGGGTGCTGGCCGTGGCAGCCAGGTTGCAGTCGTGCCCGAGGTACGTGGCGAGCGTCCCGACCAGCTCGGTCTGGTACTGCTCGTCGTACCGCACGAGCGGATCGATCGTCTGCTCGTAGAAGGAGGTCAGCTCCTCCGGCCGGTCCGCGAAGATCTGGAACAGCAGCTTGTAGGTGCCGGTCTCCTCGAACGTCACCACCTCGCCGATCCGCCCGAGGCGCTCGCCGATGGAGAGGGCCAGGCGGGCCTCGTCGAGGGCGACGCCGAGGCGCTCCGGCTCGGGCGTGTAGCGCGACAGGGCGAGGGTGAGCGCCAGGCCGGGGACCGTCTCGCGGGTGGCGCCCAGGAGGCGCCGGCCCAGCACGAGCGCCTGGGCCTCGATCTGCTCGCGCTCCGGCGCCGCCTGGCCGGCGGGGGGCGGCAGCAGCGCGAGCAGGCGCCCCTCGTTCCAGTCGACGAGCGCGCGGGGCCAGTGGATGTCCATGGCGGCGCGGGCCTGCTGCAGGAAGCGCCGCACCAGGCGGGGGTCCGTGATCAGGCGGCCCTCGGTGTGCGGATCCTGCAGCTTGCCGATCAGGGCGACGCCGCCGCCGGACAGGTCCGCCCCGAGGTGCCGGGCGCGCCGCACCAGCGACTCGCGGCTGACCACCTCCCCCGCAACCAGCTCCTCGATCAGGTCGCCGCGCAGCCGCGACTCGGTCTCGGTGCGCACCTCCTCCCGGGCCCGC
>DASSBX010000212.1:0-7997 GCA_035698305.1 Miltoncostaeaceae bacterium
CTTCGAGGGCCGCATCCACCCGAGCGTGCGCGCCAGCTACCTCGCGTCGCCGCCGCTGGTCGTGGCGTACGCCCTCGCCGGCCGGGTCGACATCGACCTCACCAACGAGCCCCTCGGCCAGGGCACGGACGGCCCCGTCTACCTCAGGGACATCTGGCCGAGCCAGCAGGAGGTCGCCGAGGCGCTCGGCGGCGCCGTCGACCGGGCCCTGTTCGAGGAGAGCTACGAGACCGTCTTCGAGGGCGACGAGCGGTGGCGCGCCCTGCCGGTCCCCGACGGGCAGACGTACGAGTGGGACGACGGGTCGACCTACGTGCAGCTGCCGCCGTTCTTCTCGTCGATCACGCCCGACCCGGCCCCGGTCACCGACATCGTCGGCGCCCGCGCGCTCGCGATGCTGGGCGACTCCATCACCACCGACCACATCTCGCCGGCCGGCTCCATCCCGGCCAGCTCGCCGGCCGGGCGATACCTGATCGAGCACGGCGTGGAGCCGCGCGACTTCAACTCGTACGGGTCGCGGCGCGGCAACCACGAGGTGATGATGCGCGGCACGTTCGCGAACATCCGCCTGCGCAACGCCCTCGCCCAGGGCAAGGAGGGCGGCTGGACCGAGTACCTCCCCACGGGGGAGATCACCTCGATCTACGAGGCCGCGATGGACTACCAGGCGGCGGGCACGCCGCTGATCGTCCTGGCCGGCGGCCTGTACGGCAACGGCTCCAGCCGCGACTGGGCGGCGAAGGGGACGCTGCTGCTCGGCGTGCGGGCGGTCATCGCCAAGTCGTTCGAGCGGATCCACCGCGGCAACCTGGTGGGCATGGGCGTCCTGCCCCTCCAGTTCCGCGAGGGCGAGGGCCACGAGGAGCTCGGCCTGACGGGCCGCGAGACCTTCGACCTCACGGGGCTCGCCGACCTGCAGCCGCGCGACGAGCTGACCGTCCGGTACACCCGCGAGGACGGGACGAAGGGCGAGTTCACGGTGCTGGCCCGCGTCGACGGCCCCACCGAGCTCAACTACATCCACAACGGCGGGATCCTCCCGACCGTGCTGCGCCGCCTCTACCAGGAGAGCGCCGCCGGCTGACCCCGCAGCCCCCCCGCCCGGGGGGCTGGCCCAGTCGATGAGGGCTCTCTAATGTGGCCCTCATCGACTGGACGGCGTTCCACTTCCTGAACGACCTGCTGATCGGCCACGCCCTGATCGGCGACGAGCTCGAGGACTTCACGTTCTGGAGCGTCCCCGCCCTGGCGGCCGCCACGGTGGGGCTGTGGCTCGTGAGCCGCCCGGGGGCGGTGTCGCGCTGGCGGCTCGCCGCCGCGTCGGCCGTCGCGTCGGCCGGCCTGGCCCTGCTGACCAACCAGGTGATCTCGCACATCTGGCACCGGGCGCGGCCGACCGAGGCCCACGCCGACGCGCACCTGTGGTTCGTGCACGCGTCCCACGACCCGTCGTTTCCGAGCGACCACGCCGCCGCCTCGTTCGCGATCGCGGTGTCGGTGCTCCTCGTGAGCCGCCGGGCCGGCGCGGCCTTCCTGGTCGCCGCGGCCGCGATCTCGGTCACCCGCGTGCTGGTGGGGCTGCACTACCCGGGCGACGTCCTCGGCGGCGCGCTCGTCGGGACGGCGGCGGCGCTGGCCGTGCACCACCTGGCGCGCCGCCCGCTCGGCGGCGTGGTCCGGGCGCTGGGGCGGGTCACCGACCCGCTGCTGGCCCCGGTGTGGCGCCTCGGGGGGTCCCGCGGCTACCCGAAGCGGCCGCTGACGTAGTCCTCGGTGGCCTTCTCCCGGGGGCTGCTGAAGATCGTCCCCGTGGGGCCCATCTCCACCAGCCGCCCCGGGAGGCCGCTGCCCTCGATGTTGAAGAACGCGGTGTGGTCGCTGGCGCGGCTCGCCTGCTGCATGTTGTGGGTCACGATCACGATCGTGTAGTCCCGCTTGAGCTGGGCGATGAGGTCCTCGATCGCGAGGGTGGCGATCGGGTCGAGGGCCGACGCCGGCTCGTCCATGAGCAGCACCTCCGGCTCCACCGCGATCGCCCGGGCGATGCAGAGGCGCTGCTGCTGGCCGCCGGACAGGCCGGCGCCGGGCCTGGCGAGCCGGTCCTTCACCTCGTCCCACAGGTGGGCGCCCCGCAGCGACGTCTCGACCACCTCGTCGAGGTCGGCCTTCGCGACCCGCCTGCGGTTCAGGCGCAGGCCGGCGGCGACGTTCTCGTAGATCGACATGGTGGGGAACGGGTTGGGCGCCTGGAACACCATCCCCACCCTGCGTCGCACCAGCACCGGGTCGACGTCCCTGCCGTAGACGTCCTCGCCGTCCAGCAGCACCGTCCCCTCGGCGCGGGCGCCGCGGACCACCTCGTGCATGCGGTTGAGGGAGCGCAGGAACGTCGACTTGCCGCACCCCGACGAGCCGATCAGCGCCGTGACCGCGTTGCGCTCGATCGCCATGTCCACGTCCTTCACGGCATGGAACCCGCCGTAGAAGAGGTTCAGGCCCGCGACCTCGAACGCGGGGCGCCGCGCGGGGACGGTGGGGGCCTCGATCCCGCGGGGGATCACGGCCGGCCGGGTGGTGGTCACGCGCTGGGGTCCTTTCCGAAGCGCCGGTACACGAGCCGGGCGACGATGTTCAGCAGGAGCACGATCACGATCAGGGTCAGCGCCGCCGCCCAGGCCCGCTCGAGGTAGGGCGCCTTCGGCACCCCCGGGTTCTTGTACTCGTTGAACGCGAACACCGGCAGGTTCTCCATGCGCCCGGAGAACGGGTTCCAGTTGGTGGTCGAGAACGTGCCGGTCGTGATGAGCAGGGGCGCGGTCTCGCCGATGACGCGGGCGACGGCCACCATCACGCCGGTCACGATGCCCGCGAGGGACGTGGGCAGCACCACGCTCACGATCGTCCGCCACTTCGGCACCCCGAGCGCGTAGGCCGACTCGCGCAGCCCGTCGGGCACGATCTTCAGCATCTCCTCGGTGGAGCGCACCACGATCGGGATCATCAGCACCGACAGCGCGAGCGCCCCCATGACGCCCATGCGGATGCCGGGGCCCATGATCAGCGAGAAGAGGGCGAAGGCGAACAGGCCGGCGACGATCGACGGGATCCCCGTCATGACGTCCACGAAGAAGATGATCGCCCGCTTGAGCCGGCCGTGGCCGTACTCGTTGAGGTAGATCGCGCACATGATCCCGATGGGGACCGACGCGACCGTCGCGAGGCCGGTGATCACCAGGGTGCCCGCGATGGCGTGCGCGCCGCCGCCGCCCGCGCCCACGACGTTGCGGACGTCCTCGGTGAAGAACCCGGGGTCGAACCGGTGGGCGCCGCGGGCGAGGGTCACCGAGAGCACCGACAGGAGCGGCACGACCGCGACGGCGAACGACGACGCCACGATCAGGGTGACCCCGCGGTCGGCCGCGCGGCGGGCGCCCTCGACGACGCGGGCCCAGGCGTAGACCGCGGCGCCGGCGACGGCGGCGGCGGCGAGGGCCGCCAGCAGCATGTTCGTCCCGGCGCCGGCCACGGCCGCCACGGCGAGGACCCCGGCGGCCCCGTACACCGCCCACGGCCCCCAGCCCGGCAGGCTGCCGCGCACCAGCGACCCCGGCCGGGCGCCGACGGCGGCGGGCGCGGTGGCGCCGATCACGACCGCGCCCCCGCCTCGCCGCGGGCGATGAGCGCCCGCGCCGCCGTGTTCACCACCAGGGTGATGCCGAAGAGCACCAGCCCGCTCGCGATGAGCACGTTCACGTCGAGGCCCGACGACTCGGGGAAGTCGAGGGCGATGTTCGCGGCGATCGTGGACGGGTTGCCCGAGCTCACCAGGTCGACGGTCACGACGCCCGACACCGACAGGATGATCGCGACGGCCATCGTCTCGCCGAGCGCCCGCCCGAGGCCGAGCATCGACCCGCCGACGATCGCCGACCTCCCGAAGGGCAGGACGGTCATCCTGATGACCTCCCAGCGCGTCGCGCCGAGGGCGAGGGCGCCCTCGATCTGCGACCGCGGCGTGCGGGCGAAGACCTCGCGGGTGACCGCGCTGATGATCGGCAGGATCATGAGCGCCAGGACGAAGCCCACGACCAGCATGGTGCGGCCCGTCGCCGAGGCCGGGCCGTCGAAGAGGGGGATCCACCCGAGGTGGTCCACCAGCCAGCGCTGGAGGTCGACCGACGCGGGGCCCAAAACGGCGATGCCCCAGAGCCCGAAGACGATGCTCGGGACCGCCGCCAGCAGGTCGACGACCGACCCCAGCGCGCCCGCGAGCCGCCGGGGCGCGTAGAAGGTGATGAACAGCGACACGGCCACCGCGAGCGGCACCGCGATCAGGATCGCCAGCCCGGCGGAGAGCACAGTGCCGAACACGAGCGGGCCGATGTAGGCGGCCAGCCCGTCGCCGCCGGGGATCGCCGAGGCGTCGGCCGTGAGGGCCGGCCAGCCCTCGCGCAGCAGGAACGCCGCCACGCCGGCGAGGACCGCCAGGATGATCGCTCCGGCGCCGAGGGCGGCGCCCGAGAACAGGCGGTCGCCCCAGCGGCCGGAGTGCCGGCGGGGCCGCTGCAGGGTGGTGGCCGTCGTCAGCTCCCGATCGCGTCGATCGCCGGCTGGATCCTGGTGCGGATCGCCTCCGACAGGGGCGCCGACCCGGCGGCGGCGGCGGCCGCCCGCTGGCCGTCGGGGCTGATCACCCAGCTCAGGAAGGGCTTGACCACGGCGGCGTCCTGCGCCTTGGCGTACTCCGTGCACGCCATCTCGTACGAGACGAGCACGATCGGGTAGGTGCCCTCGGCGGAGGTGTCGCGCTTCAGGTCGTAGGTGAAGACGAACCTGCCGGGGTCGTCCGTCTCGGGCGACTCCTCCAGGATCGCCGCGGCGGCCTCGGGCGACGGCGGCACGTAGTCGGCGCCCACCTTGATGCCCGCCACGCCCAGGTCGGCCACCTGGCTGGCGTCGGCGTATCCGATGGCGCCCTCGCCGGCGCCGATGGCGTCCACGACGCCGGACGTGCCCTGGGCGGACTCGCCTCCCTTCACCGGCCAGTTGCCGTCGACCTCGAAGGTCCAGACGTCGGGCGCGGCGGCCGCGAGGTACTCCTGGAAGTTCTCGGTGGTGCCCGACTCGTCGGAGCGGCTCACGGTGGTGATCGGGGTGTCCGGCAGGGCGGCGCCGGGGTTGTCGGCGGCGATCGCCGGGTCGTCCCACCGGGTGATGTCGCGCTTCATGATCTTCGCCAGCGTCCCGGGCGAGAGGTTCAGCGCGTCCACGCCCGGCAGGTTGTAGGCGACCGCGATCGGCGAGACGTACACCGGGATCTCGATGAGGTTGTCGACGCCGCCGCAGACCTTCTGCGCGCCGGTCAGCTCCTCGTCGGCGAGGTGGGCGTCGGTGCCGCCGAACACGGTGCCGCCGGCGACGAACTGCTCGCGCCCGCCTCCCGAGCCGACGGGGTCGTACGAGATCGTGGCGCCCGGGTTGGCCTGCTGGAAGCCCGCGATCCACGCCTCCATGGCGGCGTCCTGCGAGCTGGCGCCCGCGCCGGCGATGGTCCCGGAGACGTCGGAGCCCGCGGCGGTCGCGTCCCCCGGGCCGGTGTCGGCGGTGGCGGAGTCGTCGCCGCACCCGGCGACCGCGAGCGAGCCCGCCGCGAGCGCGGCCGAGGCGGCGACCAGGGCGAGACGGCGTGCAGATGCCATGCGTCAGGTCCTTTCAGCGGATGTCGGTGCGCCCCCGGACGCACGGGCCCAGGACGCGCCGCGACGGTAGCCCGGCGTCCCCGGCACGCAGGTCTCAGCGCTGTGACGCCTCGGTGAACGACCTGTGAACGCCCCCGTCCGGCGGCGGCGCCGCCGGTCCGCCATACTCCCCGCCCGTGGCCCAGTACGCGGGAATGAGCGACGGCGCCCCGCCGTCGGACGGGGTGCGCCTGATCCTGGAGCGCTTCCGGCGCCTCGCGGTGGTCGGCCTGTCGCCCAAAGCGGACCGGCCGAGCCACCGGGCGATGATCCACATGCAGGCCAACGGCTACGACATCACGCCGGTGAACCCGGCGTGCGACGAGGTGCTCGGCAACCCGTGCGCCGCGTCCCTCGCCGAGGCCGCCGAGCGGGCGCCGCTCGAGATCGTCAACGTGTTCCGCAAGCCGTCGGACGTCCCGCCGATCGTGGACGAGGCCATCGCGCTCGGCGCGAAGGTGATCTGGCTCCAGCTCGGCATCACCTCGCCGGAGGCCACGGAGCGGGCGCGCGCGGCCGGCCTGCTGGTGGTGGACGACCGCTGCATCAAGATGGAGCACTGCCGCTTCTTCGGCGGACTCAACGTGGTGGGGCTGTCCACCGGGGTGATCGGCTCCCGCCGCATGGCACCGTTCGCCGCCTGATGACGGAGGACCGCGAGTACGGGTTCGACACCCGCGCGCTCCACGCCGGCCAGCGCGTCGACCCCGTCACCGGATCGCGGGCGGCGCCGATCCACCAGACCTCGGCCTTCGTCTTCGAGGACGCCGAGCACGCGGCCGACCTGTTCGACCTCAACCGCTTCGGCAACATCTACACGCGGATCATGAACCCGACGACCGCGGTGTTCGAGGAGCGCATGGCCAGCCTCGAGGGCGGCGTCGGCGCCCTGGCCACCGCGAGCGGGCTGGCCGCCCAGGCCGTGGCGATCACGACGCTGCTGGAGGCGGGCGACCACGTGGTGGCGTCGCGCCACCTGTACGGCGGCAGCCACAACCAGCTGGCGATCACGCTGGCGCGGCTCGGCATCCGCACCACGTTCGTCGACCCGGCCGACATGGGCGCGTGGCGGGCGGCGGTCGAGGACCGCACCCGGATCCTCTTCGCCGAGACGATCGGCAACCCGCGCCTCGACGTGCTCGACATCGCCGCGGTCGCCGAGGTGGCGAACGAGGCGGGGGTGCCGCTGCTGATCGACAACACGTTCGCCACCCCGTACCTGTGCCGGCCGATGGAACACGGCGCCCACCTGGTGTCCCACTCGGCCACGAAGTGGATCTGCGGCCACGGCACCACCATCGCCGGGGTGCTGGTCGACAGCGGCACGTTCCCGTGGCAGGACGGGCGCTTCCCCGGGCTGGTGGAGCCGAGCCCCGGCTACCGCGGCCTGCGCTACGCCGAGACGTTCGGGAACTTCGCGTTCGTGATGAAGGCGCGCGTCGAGACGATGCGCGACCTCGGGCCGGTGCTGTCGCCGTTCAACGCGTTCCTGCTGCTCCAGGGCCTGGAGACCCTGTCGCTGCGCATGGACCGCCACGTGGCGAACACGAGGGCGCTGGCCGACTTCCTGCGCGACCACCCGGGGGTCGAGTGGGTGACCTACCCGGGACTCCCCGACAGCCCGGAGCGGGAGCGGGCGGAGCGGTACCTGCCGCTGGGGGCGGGGAGCGTGCTGACGTTCGGCGTGAAGGGCGGCCGCGCCGCCGGCCAGCGGCTCATCGAGGCGTGCGAGCTGCTGTCCCACCTCGCGAACGTCGGCGACGCGAAGAGCCTCATCATCCACCCCGCCTCGACCACCCACCGTCGCCTCGACGAGGAGGGCCTGTCCCTCGCGGGGGTCACGGAGGACATGGTGCGCATCTCCGTCGGGCTCGAGGCGCTCGACGACATCGTGTGGGACCTGGACCGCGCGATCCGCGCGGCCACCGACTAGCCCCGAGCGGGGATCCCCAGCTCCGCGAGGAGCCGCTCGACGCGCCGGCGGATCTCGTCGCGGATCGCGCGGACCTCGTCGGGGCCCGCGGCCCGGGCGGGGTCGGCGAGCTCCCAGTCCTCGTAGCGCCTGCCCGGGAAGAACGGGCACGCGTCGCCGCAGCCCATGGTCACGACGACGTCCGACGCCCGGACCGCGGCGTCGGTCAGGGGCGCGGGGAACCGCCGTGACATGTCGAGCCCGAGCTCGGCCATGACCTCCACGACCGCCGGGTTCACCCGGTCGGCCGGCGCAGACCCCGCCGACCGGACGACGACGCGGTC
>DASSBX010000213.1:0-9931 GCA_035698305.1 Miltoncostaeaceae bacterium
ACGATGGACGCGATCGAGGCGAGCCTCGAGGCCGGCCCGGAGGCCCGCACCGCCGAGCTCTGCCGCGAGTTGATCGGCCGGCTCGAGCGGCACAACGCCAAGGAGGAGGCGGTCATCTACCCGGAGGCCGACAGCGTGCTCGACCCCCGGGCGGCGGCACGGCTCAGGGCCTTCCTCGACACGGGGCGAGCCCCCGAGGGGTGGGTCTGCCGCAACGCCCGCCCGCCGGCCGCCCGGCGACGGGGACCCGCCTGACGAAGGGACGCACCGGCACGTCGGGAGCTTGTCCGGGGCGTCCATCGTGGCGGAGGCTCGTCACCGTCCCGGAGGTGCGAGATCCCCATGAGGGCCGCGAGGGCCATCCGCTGCATCCCGCTCGCCGCCACGCCCGGCACGGGCTTCGTCCAGCCCTTCGCCGGGATCCCGAAATAGCTGAAGTACGCCCCGAGGCAGGCGACGCGCGCGAGGCAGGTGAACCGGCCGCTCGGCGCGAGGGCCGCGCATCGGATCGCGCGCAGGCTCGGGCACGACAGGCGGCATGCCTTCACGCCGAAGCAGTACCGGCGGTTCATCACCGGCAGGGGCGTCGGCGGCGACCCGGCCGCCGCGAAGCTGGTCGACGAGAGCGTCCGGATCTTCACGAACACGAGGGGCCGTCCCCTCCTCGCGAATGTCGACGGCACGGTGACCCCGACGGTGCTCGGCAGCGACGGGCTGATGGTCGACAGGACCGGGATGCTGCAGAGCCTCGCGAACACGAACGCCCCCACCCGGCAGGTGAACCCCGTCCTCGTGCCCGGCGGCTACCTCGGCACGTGGTGCCGGGCCAACGGCGCCGAGGATTCGCTGTGGATGCTGTACCGGTCGGCGTACGGCGCGGAGATCCTGTCCGGCAACGCCTCACAGCAGCGATCGGGCGTCGCCCAGCTGGTCCCCAACCAGAAGGGCGCGACGACCTCGACCGTGGGGATGACCCGCTGATCGCCGGGGCCCGGGCGGAGGCCTCGCCGGGGTCGGCGGCGCCTACGCCACCGCCCTGGGGCGCTCGGGCAGCGCGTCGTGGAGCTCCCTGCGCGAGCCGATCCCCAGCTTGGCGAACACGTTGCCCAGGTGCCACTCGACGGTCCTCGGGCTGAGGAACAGCTCGGCGCCGATCTGCCGGTTCGTCAGACCCTCGTCGGCCAGCAGGGCGACCTGGAGCTCCTGGGCGGTCAGGTCGTCGCGCGTCGCGACGACGTGCCTGCGCACCACCTCACCGGTCGCCACGAGTTCCCGGCGGGCACGCTCGGCGAACGCCTCCGCGCCGATCAGGGTCAGCATCTCGTGGGCGGCGCGCAGGTGCTCGCGCGCGTCGACGCGCCGGTCCTCGCGGCGCAGCCACTCGCCGTAGAGCAGCCGCGCGCGGGCCAGCTCGACGCGCATCCCGGTCCGCCCGAGTCGCTCGATCGCCTCGCGGTGGAGGGCGTCCGCGGCGCCGCCTCCTGTGGTGAGCGCCCGCGAGCGCGCCAGGATGCCGAGCGCCCAGTCCGTCCCCGCGGCGCGGGTGCGCTCCTCCAACCGGGGCATCGCCGAGTCGGCCAGCTCGGGCCTGCCGGCGCGCGTCGCCGCCTCGACCAGCTCGGCCAGCGACGGGCCGGCGTACCCCTGGTCGTCGTCGTCGCTCCCGCGCATGGCGCCGTCGATGGCCGCCTCGTAGCGGCCCAGGCCGTTCGACAGCACCGCGGTCGCGTAGCCGGCGAGGGCGAGCACCCGGCCCTCACCCCGGGCGGTCGCGTTGCCGGTGCCGGCCTCGATGACCTCGCGCGCCTCCGCCTCGTCGCCGCGCCAGGCGCACAGGAGGAGCCGGGCGTAGAGGATCGGGGCGTTGCCGGTCGCCGCCGAGATCGCGTCCGCCTCCTCGATCACCGCCGCGGCCGCGGCGAACTCCCCGCCGAACAGGGGCACGCCCGCGGAGTACGTGAGGGCGACGGGAAGCGTCGTCAGCGCGCCGGCGTCCCGGGCCAGCCGCACGGCGCGCGTGGCGAGCCCGCGGAACGCGTCGTCGTCCCACAACTCGAACACCGCCATCGACTGGACGACCGGGCACAGCAGCAGCCAGCGCATGGTCGCCTCGTGATCCTCGAGCGGCTCGTCCCGGAACGCCTCGAGCGCGCGCCGCAGCGACGGCACGCCGGCGGCCGGCCCCTCGGTGAACCGCCGCGCCATCCCGTCGAGCACCCGGTCGATCGGCCGCGGCGCCGGCGCCGCGGGAGCGGCCCTCGCCGCCTCGGCCGCCCGGCGCACGCCGGACTCGGCGGAGAGGCGGCCGGCGTACACCGCCGCCCCGATGGCCTGGAGGTGCGTCTCCCGCGCCGCCGCGGGATCGAGCCCCTCCAGCCGGCGGGCGGCGTCCAGCAGCAGCGGGGGCGCGTCGCTCCCGCGCCGCAGCGCGAAGGCGATCTCCGCGTGCAGGCGGGCGAGTCGCGCGTGCTGGAGGTCGTCCAGCGGGCACATCTCCGCGATCGCCACGAGCCGGAGGGCGGCCTCGGGGGCGGCCGACTCGAACTTGGCCTGCGCCGCGGCCAACGCGCGCGCCCCCCGCCGCGCCGGATCGGACGTGAGCGCCGTCGCCCGCTCCAGGAACGCGGCCGCGGCCGCGACGCCGCCCCGGGCCCGGGCCCGGCCGGCGGACCGCTCGAGCTCCTCGGCCACCGCCTCGTCGGTTCCCACCGTCGCGTGCGCGCGGTGCCACGCACGCCGGTCGGGATCGGCATCCGGGTCGGTGGCGGCGGCCAGCGCGCCGTGCGCCTCCTGCCGCTCCGCGGGCTGCGCCCCCCGGTAGACCGCCGAGCGGACCAGCGGATGGCGGAACCCGACGCGTGCGCCGACGTCGATCAGGCCCGCCGCGGTCGCCGGGGACGCCGCGGTCAGGGCGATGCCCAGCCGCTCGGCCGCGCGCCACAGCACGGTCGCGTCGCCCACCGGCTCGGCCGCGGCCACGAGCATCAGCCGCTGGGTCTCCGCGGGCAGGGACCGGACCCGCCTGAGGAAGCTGTCCTCGACCCGGCCCATGAGCGGCGACGTGGCGTCGAGCCCGAAGCCGCCGGCCAGGTCCGCCGGCGCCATGCCGCGGTGCAACTCGAGCAGCGCGAGCGGGTTGCCCCGCGCCTCCGCGAGGATCCGGTCCCGCACCCGCTCGTCCAGGCGCCCCGGGATCGCCGCGTCCAGCAGGGCGCGCGCGTCGCCGTCGCCCAGGCCGCGGACGACCATGTCGGGGATCCCCGCCAGATCCGTCTGGTCGGCGGGCTCGCGCAGCGCGAACACCAGGGCGACCGATTCGGCCAGGAGGCGCCGCGCGACGAACGCGAGCGTCTGGACGGAGATCGTGTCGAGCCACTGGACGTCGTCGACCAGGCAGATGAGCGGCCGCTCCTCGGCCACCTCCGCCAGCACGCTCAGCGTCGCCAGGGCGACGAGGAAGCGGTCGGGCGTGTCGCCGGCGCCGAGACCGAACGCCGTCCGCAGCGCATCGCGCTGCGGGCTCGGGAGGCGCTCCAGGTGGTCGAGCATCGGCGCGCAGAGCTGGTGCAGCCCGGCGAACGGCAGCTCCATCTCGGCCTCCACCCCCGACGCGGTCGCGACGCGGCAGCCCGACGCGCGGTCCCGCAGGTACTCGAGCATCGCCGTCTTGCCGGTCCCGGCCTCACCGCGCACGACCAGCACCCGGCTCTGGCCCGCCCGCACGTTGCGGAGCAGCCCGTCCAGCGTCTCGCACTCGGTGCGCCGACCGCGCAACCTCGGCCCGGAGGTGCTCGAAGACATACCCGCGCGACGCTATTGCGGGCGGGGCGCCTTCGCAAACGCACGCCTCCGGCAGGGCCGCCGCCCCGCCGGCCTCACCCGGGAGCGGTCCCGGAGAAGCACCGCTGCGTCGACGACGCGCACGGTTACCGCGGGGGCGGTCCGGGCACCCTGGGCGTCGTGCGGTCCTCCGTGCAACCGGCCGAAGCAGCCGTCCCGCGTCCCGGCGTCCCCTGCCGGCACCGCGGCGAGATCCCGTCGGCGGCGCGGTGAGGGCGCTCGACGCGGCCCAGGTCGCGGCGGGCGCGCTGGTGGCGGCGCGCCTCTCCCGCGGCCGGTCGCGGCGCCCGCCGCTCGCGGCCGCCCCGCCGCCGCCGGGCGGGCGCCCGTCGATCAGCGTCGTGGTCCCGGCCCGGGACGAGGCGGAGCGGCTCGGACCGTGCCTCGACGGCCTGCGCGGCGACCCGGACATCGCCGAGGTGATCGTGGTCGACGACTGCTCGGCGGACGCGACCCCGGAGGTCGCGCGGGCGGGCGGCGCGCGGGTGGTCGCCGGCGTGGCGCCGCCGGCGGGCTGGGTCGGCAAGCCGTGGGCGCTGCAGCAGGGGCTCGAGGCGGCCGCCGGCGACGTGGTCGTGTTCCTCGACGCCGACACGCGTCCCCGCCACGGCCTGGCCGGTGCGCTCGCCGACGCGCTCGCCGACGCCGACCTCGTGACGGCGGGCGCCCGCTTCGTCTGCGACGGCGCCGTCGAGCGGGCGCTCCACGCCGCGATGCTCGCGACGCTCGTCTACCGCTACGGACCGTCGGACGCGACCGCGCCGCCGCGGACCTCGCGCCTGCTGGTCAACGGCCAGTGCGTCGCCGTCCGCCGCGACGGGCTGCTCGCCGCCGGGGGGTTCACCCACGCGGCCGGCCACCTCACGGACGACGCGGCCCTCGGCCGGGGCCTCGCGCGGGACGGCTGGCGCGTCGCATTCGTGTCGGCGGGCGACCTGCTCGGCGTCCGGATGTACGCGTCGGCGCGCGACACGTGGACGGGGTGGGGGCGCTCGATCGCACTGGCCGACGTGACACCGCCCGCCTCCCGCGCCCTCGACGCCGCGACGACGTGGCTCACCATGGCGCTGCCGGCGCTGCGGGCGCTCGCGGGCCGCCCGCGGCCGGTCGATCTGGCGCTGCTCGCCCTGCGGGTCGCGCTCCTCGGCGGCCTGCGCGAGGCCTACGCGCCGCGCGGCCCCGGCTTCTGGCTGTCGCCGCTCGCCGACCCGGTGGCGGCGCTCAGGTTGACGCTCTCGGCCGCGCGGCCCGATCAGCGCTGGCGGGGCCGGACCGTCGCCGCCGCGCCGCGTCCGCTCCGAACCGCGCGCCGATGACGGCCATGAGCCACAGGATCGGCCACAGCCGCTTCCGCGGACCCACCGCCAGGACGGCCAGCGGCACCGCGAACGTCCCCGCCCGGGCGCCCCACCGGAAGGACCGCACCGCCGTGACGACGCCGCAGACCGTCCAGCACACGGCCCCCGCGACGGGTGCCAGGACGGTGACGCCGCCCACGAACGTCATCACCGACTTCCCGCCGCGGAACCGCGCGCCGGCCGGGAAGGCGTGCCCGAGCATCGCGCCCAGCACGCCGAGCCACCCCGCCCACCAGCCCGCCAGGCCCAGGCCGGCCAGTCCCGCCGCCGACCCCTTCAGCCCGTCGAGCACGAACGCGGGGGCGGCGCGCCGGGGGCCGAGCTGCTCCAGGGCGTTCCAGGCGCCCGGGTTCCCGTCCCCGGTGCGCCGGAGGTCGACGCCGTGACGGCGGGCGACGAGGGGCGACAGCTGCAGCGAGCCGATCGCGTACCCGAGGGCGAGGGCGAGCGCGTGGAGCACGGTCCGGTGGCCTCGTTCCATGTGACCCGCTACGGGCCCGCGACCGCGCGGGCGGGGCTGTCGCGCATGGGGCTCGACCGTCCGGCGCTCGCGCGCACGCCCGGCCTGCGGTTCTGGCGGCTGCTCGGCACGGGGCGGGGCCGGACGATGACGTTGAGCGCCGACCTGCGGCGCTGGGCGATGTTCGCCGTCTGGGACGACGCCGACGCCCTCGCACGGTTCATGGCGGCGTCGGAGGTGGCGGCGCGCTGGCGCGCGCTGGGGGAGGAGACGTACGGCCTGCGTCTGCGCCCGCTGCGCGGCGCGGGCGCCTGGGGCGGCCGGCGCTTCGACGTCCCGGGCGCCCCGCCCCCCCACGACGGGCCGGTCGCGGTGCTCACCCGCGCGAGCATCCGTCCCCGCCGCCTCGTCGCCTTCTACCGGGCGATCGCCGGGCCCGCGACGGCGCTGGACGGCCGGCCGGGCCTGCTGGCGTCGCTCGGGATGGGGGAGTGGCCGCTCGCGCGGCAGGCCACCTTCTCGCTGTGGCGGTCGTGGGAGGAGGCGCGGGAGTACGCGTACGGCGGCCCGGAGCACATGGAGGTGATCCGGCGGACGCGCGCCGAGCGCTGGTATTCGGAGGAGCTGTTCGCGCGCTTCCGCCCCGAGGCGTCGTGGGGCACGTGGAACGGGCGCGATCCGCTGGCCGGCGCCTCATCGGGCGGGTCCGATCGCCCGCGCGACGGTGGCCCCGCCGAGCATCACCAGGGGTAGCCCCCCGCCGGGGTGGACGGTGCCCCCCACGAGCCATGCGCCCCGCAGGCCGGACACCCGGTTGCCGGGCCGCCGGAGCGTGCCGAGGCGGCCGTGCGGCGCCCCGCCGTAGATCGCGCCGCCGACGGCGCCCGTGCCGCGGTCGAGGTCGCCGGGCGTGCGGTCCGCCCGCGCGACGACGCGGTCCTGCACGCCGAGGCGCGCGATCACGCGGTCCGCGACCGCATCCCAGTGGGCGCCGTCGCCGGTGGGCGGCGCGTTGACGAGCACGAACCAGTTCTCGTCGCCGGCCGGGGCGGCGTCGGGGTCGGTGACGCACGAGATGCTCACGTACACGGTCGGGTCGGCGGCCGGCCGGCCGGCGAAGACGTCGTCGAACACGCGGTCGTATTCGGCGGGGAAGCGGATCTCGTGGTGGACGGCGCCGCGGGTGGTGCCACGCAGGCCGAGCAGCGTCACCAGCCCGGACAGCGATCGCTCGCGGGGCGGCTGTGGCGGTCGGCCCAGCAGGGGGCCGAGGGCGCGCTCGGCGTCGACGTTCAGCACCACCGCGTCCGCCTCGACGGCCCCCGCGTCCGTCTCGACCCCGCGGGCCCGGCCGCCGCGGGCGAGCACCCGCCGCACGGGCGTCCCCAGGCGCAGCTCGCCGCCGAGGCGCTCGAGGCGGCGGACGAGCGCCAGCACGATCTCGTAGACGCCACCGCGGGGGTGCCAGGCGCCGAACGCGTGCTCCACGAACCCGGCCATGGCGAGGGCCGCCGGGGCGCGCCGCGGGTCGGCGCCCGCGTAGGTGGCGAAGCGCTCGATGACCATCCGCAGCCGCGGATCCCGGGCGTGGGCGCGGGCGAGCTGCCGGAGCGTCCACCACGGACGCACGCGCAGGAGCGACGACGGCGACGGCCGCGGCTCCCCGCGGCGGGGGCGGCTCGGCGGCCACGGCGCCGGGCCGTGCAGCACGGGCGCCGCCGCCCGCCACATCCCCGCGCAGGTGCCGAGGAACGCCATCCAGTCGTCGCCGGCCCCCGGCGACCAGCGCTCGAGCGCGGCGACGGCCCGCGGCACGTCGGCCGACAGCTCCACCTGGGAGCCGTCGGCGAAGCGGTAGCGGGTGACGGGCTCGACGCGCCGCAGCTCGAGCTCGTCGGCGAGCGGCGCCCCGGTCGACGCGAACAGGTCCTCCAGGACCTGCGGCATCGTCACGAGCGACGGGCCGGCGTCCCAGCGGAAGCCCCCCCGCTCGAGCCGCATGCACTTGCCGCCGGGCGCGTCGCCCGCCTCGAGGACGGTCACCCGGTGACCGGCGCGGGCGAGGCGCACGGCACAGGCGAGGCCGCCGACGCCGGCGCCGACCACCGCGACCCTCATCGCCGGCGGCCGCGCAACAGCGCCGGGACGGCCACGGCGCCCATCGCCGCAGAGCCGGCCAGGGCGGTGACGGGACGGCGCCAGAGGACGGCGTTGGCGAACGTCTCACCGAGCCACGTCCAGGCGTACGCCGCGACCGCGGTTCCGTCCCGGTCGGGCGGCGCGTCGCGCTCCAGCGTCGCCCAGAGCCCGAACAGCCCGAGCCCCGTCGCCCACCAGCCCAGGAAGTTGGTGGCCGGGATGCCCTCGTAGCGGCCTCGGCGCTCCCACGTCCAGTAGCCCTCGCGCGCCATCCGCGGGTCGAGGAACACGTCCCAGGCGGTGAGCGCCGCCGCCGCGAGGGGCACGCGCGCGACGGGACGGCGCGTCACCCGCCCGGCCGCCGCCCAGGCGGGACGCGCCATCAGCGCCCACGCCGCGGCCGCCAGCACCGGCACCCCGGCGAGCCGGGGCCCCAGCCGCCCCGAGTAGCGATAGCGGCCGAACGGGACGCCGGTGCGCACCCCTGCGAGCTCGGCGGCGAACCCGACGGCGCCGGCCAGGCCGACCAGCGCGATGCCGCGCCGTGGCCCTCGGGCTTCAGCGGCCTCGGCGAGCGATCCGGCGAGCGCCAGCATCACGACGCCCCGCGTCGCGCGAGGCGTGGCCGGGACCTCCCGGGTGCGGAGCCCGTGCGCCACCTGGGCCGCCGCCAGGGCGCCGAACAGCGCGTGTGAGGGGCGGAGCCGGGTCACCGCAGCAGGGTCCCCGCCCGGGCGACGAGCACCAGCTTCCGCGATCGGGGCACCACCGCACGGCCGGGCCGCGCGCCGTAGCCGTCGCGCTCGATCTGGCGCAGGATCTCGCGGTACATGGCCGTCGCCGAGACGACCGCCCGCCGCCCCCGCCGCAGCAGGGCGATGCCCGGCGCGGCGCGCCGGTACAGGTCGTCGGCCCGGGCGATCTGGTCGCGCAGCAGCGCGGCGCGCGCCCCGGGGGCGAGCGCGTCCGGGCCGCCGAAGCGGCGCAGCGTCCCCTCCGCGACGTAGACGCGGCCCCCGGAGGCGTCCTCGTCGATGTCGCGCAGGATGTTGGTGCGCTGCATGGCCTGCCCCAACAGCACCGCCGCCCGGTCGGCGCGCCGCGGCTCGCGGGCGCCCAGCACCCGGGACATGACGAGCCCGACGGTGCCGGCCACGCGGTAGCAGTAGCGGTCGACCTCCCACTCGTCGCGGAGCGCCTCACCGGCCATGTCCGACCGCATGCCCGCGCAGAAGTGGGCGAAGGCCCACCGCGGCAGCGGGTGCCGCGCCGCCAGCCGGTCGAGCGCGGCCACCTCGGGGGTCTCGGCCGCCGGGCACCCCGCGGCCCAGGCCTCGACGGCCCGCACGCGCGCCTCCGCGTCGGGTCGGCCCTCGTCCACCGCGTCGTCGAGCGTGCGGAACACCAGGTAGAGCATGTAGACGTCGTCGCGGACCTCGCCGGGGATCATCCGGCACGCGAGCGCGAACGTCCGGGCCACGCGCCGGGTGGTGGCGCGCGCCTCGGCGACCGACGGCGCGGCGGCGGCTGCGGTCAGGGACGCGATGAGGACTCCACCTGGACGCCGGGGGCACGGCGGGTCGCGTCGGCGGCGGCGGTCACCAGGTCGCCCGTGATGCCGGCGCCGAGCAGCACGCCCGGGATGCCGGCCCCCGGGTGGGTGCCGCCGCCGACGAAGTAGAGGTTTTCGATGCGGCGATCCCGGTTCGGCACGCGGAAGTAGGCGGACTGCCCGAGGGTCGGCTCGATCGAGAAGGCGTTGCCCCACTCGGCGCCCAGCTCGCGCTCGAAGTCGAGCGGCGTCATCCGGTGCTCCACCACCACGTCGTCCGCGAGGCCCTCCAGCCCGAACGACCGCTCCATGTCGGCCACCAGCGCGTCGCGCACGTCGTCGGCAGCCCGCGACCAGTCGGTGCCGCTGCGCAGGTTCGGCGTGGGCAGGAGCACCGCCAGCGAGTCGCCGCCCGGGGCCGCCATGCCCGGCTCGGTCCTGCTCGGCGCGTGGACGTACGTGGAGAAGGTCCCGGGCACCGCGCCGGCGCGGGTGACGTCGCGGATGAAGCGGCGATAACCCGGACCGACCAGCAGCGTGTGGTGCAGCAGATCGGGCCACGTGCGCCGCGTCCCGATGTAG
>DASSBX010000214.1:0-5222 GCA_035698305.1 Miltoncostaeaceae bacterium
AGGTGCTGTCGGCCGACGGCGGGCACGCCGACCGCCTGCGGCTGCCGTTCGCGGCGGACGCGCCGGTGCTGGAGGAGGCGGCCCGCCGGCTCGCGCTGGCGTGGTCGGCCTACCGGGGCGGCGAGACCGGCCGGGACGCCACCGCCGCGCTCATCGTCTGACGCCCGGCGGTGCGCCCGTGCTCACAGGGCGCGGCGCATCGCGATGTGCGCGATGCCGGCCTCCTCGAACTCGGCGCCCTCGGCGACGTAGCCGGCCCGCTCCCAGAACCCGAGCGCCGAGAGCTGGGCGTGGATCGCGACCTCGCGCGCCCCGCGCTCGGCCGCAAGGGCGTGGGCGGCGGCGAGCAGCCCCGCCCCCAGGCCGCCGCCGCGCCGGTCGCGCGCGACCGCCATCCGCCCCAGGCGCACCGACGGCCCATCGCCCAGCACCCGGCAGGTGCCGACCACGCGGCCGCGGTCCACCGCCACCAGGTGCAGGGCGTCGGCGTCGTCGGCGTCGTGCTCCATGTCCACGGGCACGCCCTGCTCGTCGCAGAAGACGGCGCGGCGGAGCGCCATGACCTGGTCCATCTCGTCGGGGCGCGCCCGCCGCGCCGGCGGCGCGCTCACCGTCGGTGGGGGAGGTGTGGCGCGGCCATGGGCGCCATCCTGCAGCACCCGCGCCCCCCGCCGCCCGCGCCGCGGGCAGACCCCGCCGGGCCGTCGACTAACCTGCCGCCCATGGACGTCCGGCTCGCGATCACCAGCAAGCGCGACGTGCGCGACCTCTCGGGCGCCGAGGTCCCCGAGCCGGTGGCACTGCGGATCCTGGACGCCGGCCGCCTGGCGGGCAGCGCCCGCAACCGCCAGCCGTGCCGCTTCGTGATCCCCGAGGGCGAGGCCCTCCCGGCGGTCGCCGACGCGGTCTACCGGGCGGGGAACGTGCTGGACGCCGGCCTGGTGGTCGCCATCGTGGTCACGCCGGGCGGCAACCTGGTCGACTTCGACGCCGGCCGCGCCGCCCAGAACATGATGCTGGCCGGCTGGGCGGAGGGGATCGCCTCGTGCCCCAACGGCATCGCCGACCCCGAGCGCCTCGCGTCGGCCCTGGGCATCGAGCAGCCCGAGCGGGCGGTGGTGGTGCTGACGTTCGGCCCGCCGGCGCGGCCTCGCGACCCTGCGCGCCACGGCGCCGACCGCTGGAGCGCCCGGGCCCCCCGCCTGCCGCTCGACTCCCTGGTGCGGCGGGTGGGGAGCGGCGGGTGAAGAAGCTCAACCGCAGCGGACGCCTCGCCGCCCGCGGCCCCGGCGAGGCCGCGATCGGCCACGCCGACGAGGGTCTGTTGACCCCCAGCCAGGCGCCCGATCCCGAGTTCCTGCACACCGACCCGTGGCGGGCGCTGCGGATCCTGGGCGAGTTCGTCGACGGGTTCGACGCCCTCGCGCGGATCGGCCCGGCGGTGTCGGTGTTCGGCTCGGCGCGCACCGCGCCCGACGACCCGTGGTACGGGACCGCCCAGCAGGTCGGTCGGATCCTGGTCGAGCGCGGCTACGCCGTCATCACCGGGGGCGGGCCGGGCATCATGGCCGCCGCCAACAAGGGGGCCGCCGAGGCGGGCGGCATCTCGGTGGGCTGCACCATCGAGCTGCCGCACGAGCAGGGCGTGAACGAGTGGGTCAACCTGGCCATCAACTTCCGCTACTTCTTCGTGCGCAAGACGATGTTCGTGAAGTACGCCGAGGCGTTCATCGTGTTCCCCGGCGGGTTCGGCACCATGGACGAGCTGTTCGAGTCGCTCACGCTCATCCAGACCGGAAAGGTGCGCAACTTCCCGGTGGTGCTCGCGGGCGCGTCCCACTGGGCGGGGCTGTTGCGGTGGGCGCGCTCCCGGCTGGTGGAGGACGGCTTCATCGGCATCGGGGACCTCGACCTGCTGCGCCTGTCCGACGACCCCGAGGAGATCGTGGAGCTGGCGCTCCGCCCCACGACGGAGTCGTAGCCCGGGCGGCTTGACCGGACGACGCGCCGCGCGGAGGGTGATGGCCCGGGGTCCGCGTCCGGGGGTGCTGCGGTGGGGAAGCTGTTCGTGCTGGTCGCCCTCGCGACGCTCGTCGCCGCGGCGCCCGCCGCCGCGAAGGGGCTGCAGCTCACCATGCGGGCCGACGACCGCACGCCGGCGGCCGGTCAGCGGGTCCACGTCTCCGTCCGCGGCGTCGCCGACGAGGCGGTCACCCAGCCGTGCCGGCGCATGCGCGTCGTGGTCGTCTCCCCCGGGGTCTCCGTGAAGCGGGCGCTCCGCTCGCTGGAGGGCGGGACCGTGTCGCGGCGCATCGGCGCGTGGGGGGCCTTCCGGCTCGCGTCCCTGCGCTCCACCGGCGAGCTCCGGTGGGAGGGCCTGTTGCGGCCCCACAGGCCGGGCCGCTGGACGCTGGTCGTCCCGAACTGGTGCGCCGCCGGCTACGTCCTGCCCGGAGGGGTGGCGCGCATCCACCTCGACGTCCGGCCGGCGGACGCCCCCTGAGTCACCGCGCCCGGCGCCTGAGCGCGTCGGCCCGCTCGAGCATCCGCACCTTCCAGCCGTCGGTCAGCGCGGGTGCGCCCGCGGCGCGCGAGTAGGCGCCCGGGTCGTCTCCCCCCGCGAACAGCCGGGCGACCTCGCGCACGGTGACGCCGCCCTCGCCGCGCGACACGCGCTCCACCGCGTCGCCGGCCGCGAGGCGGCCCTCCTCCACGACCCGCAGGTAGAAGCCGGTGCGGCCGCTGCGCAGGAAGGGCTTCAGGAAGTGGGGGTCGCCCATCCGGATGCCGAGCTTGAAGCAGGGGATCCGCGGCTGGCTCACCTCCAGGAGCGCCGAGCCCATCCGGAAGCGGTCGCCGATCAGGACGCCCTCCTCGTCGATGCCCTCCAGCGTCAGGTTCTCGCCGAAGATGCCGGTCACCAGGTCGTCGCGTGCGAGCTCGGCCGCCCAGGCGGCGTAGTGCTGCACCGGGTACGCGTAGACGGCCTTGTCGGGGCCGCCGTGCACGGTCAGGTCGGCCTGGCCGTCGCCCTCCAGGTTCGTGCGGCCCACGCGCACGCTCCCGGAGACCGGCGCCTTCACGATCCCGCTGGTCACGTCGCCCTCCCCGCCGCGCAGCGGCGCGGGCATGCCCACGTTGACCGAGACGATCCGCACCCGCCGAGCGTACCCGGCGCGGATACGCTGGTGCCGATGACGCGCGTCTTCCCCCGGGACGAGCACTTCATGCGGGTGGCGCTGCAGGAGGCCGCCGCGGCGGCCGAGCACGACGACGTGCCGGTGGGCGCGGTGGTCGTGCGGGAGGGCGAGATCGTCGGCGCCGCCCACAACGAGCGCGAGCTGCGTGGCGACCCCACCGCGCACGCCGAGGTGCTGGCGCTGCGGGCCGCCGCCGTGACCCTGGGCGGGTGGCGCCTGCTCGGCACGGTGCTCTACGTGACGCTGGAGCCATGCCCCATGTGCGCCGGCGCGCTCCAGCAGGCCCGGGTGGCCCGGGTGGTCTACGGCGCCCCCGACCAGAAGGTGGGCGCGGCCGGAACCGTCGTGAACCCCCTCCACAACCCCCGTCTGCTGCACCGGGTCGAGATCCAGGGGGGCGTGCTGGCCGAGGATGCCTTGCGCCTGCTGCGCCACTTCTTCGACGATCGGCGTTAGGAGTCGGTGAGGGCCCCTCAAGGCGGTGATGGGGACGGCCGAACCGGTGTTACCATCGCCCGCTGACCGAACCGAGGAGGACCCACTTGAGCTCCAAGACCATCCGCCGGCGCACCCTGGGCGCGTTGGCGGCGGCGACGGCGGTCGGCGCGCTGGCGGTGCCCGCGACCGGGGTGGCCGGCGTGGCCGCCGTCCAGGACGACGTCTTGACCACCGCGCCGCTCGACTCGATCCCCACCCGGATCGACATGGTCAAGCAGACCAAGGCGAAGGTCACGCGGATCGACATCCTGTGGTCGCTCGTGGCGCCCAACCCGCCCGCCAACCCGACCGACCCCAACGACCCGGCCTACGACTGGAGCCGGTTGGACGCCATCTTCACGGGGCTCATCCAGTCGGGCATCACGCCGATCGTCAGCACGTACAGCACCCCTGACTGGGCCGTCGCGGGCCGCAACATCCCGCACCCCAGCACGCTGTACAACCCGAACGCGCCGAAGGCGGCCGCGTTCGCCGCCTTCATGCAGGCCGTGTCCACCCGGTACAGCGGCAGGTTCGTGCCGGCGGGTGGGCTCGCCCCGCTGCCGCGGGTGCGCCACTACGAGATCTGGAACGAGCCCAACCTGAAGGCGTTCTTCAGCGTCAACGGCCGCAGCACCGTCGGCGGCTACATCAAGCTGGTGAAGGCGAGCTACCCGGCGATCAAGAAGGGCAACCGGCGCGCGATGGTCATCGCCGGCGTCGGCGGCCCGCGCAGCTCGACCGGCAAGGGCAACGTCAGCGCCAAGACGTGGATGAACACGCTCGTGAGGAACAAGAGCGTCAAGTTCGACGCCTACTCGCAGCACATCTATCCGTCGCGCGGCCCGCGGTTCAGCTCCAAGAGCTACGACAAGGCGTTCCCCACGTGGACGAGCCTGCCGGACATCTTCAAGGCGCTCGACAGGAAGAAGAAGGGCATGAAGCTCTTCATCACCGAGGCCGGCTACACCACGAAGTCGACGCCCTTCCGCAAGACCAGGGTCACGTTCGCGCAGCAGAAGCTGTACCTGAAGCAGCTCTTCGCCCTGAAGGACGTGAAGGGCCCGCGGGTCGCCGCGGTGGTCTGGTTCAACCTGCAGGACAACCAGAACTGGCCGGGCGGCCTCGTGACCGAGGCGGGCCGCAAGAAGCCCGCCTACAACGCGTTCAGGACGGTGGCGCGGAAGCCCATCCCGGGCAACCTCCGCTCCACGCTCAAGCGGTAGCGGCGGGCCGCTCCAGCACCACGGCGTAGCGCGGCGACTCGTCCCTGACGAGTCGCCGCACGCGCCACCCGCCCTCGGCCGCGGCCGCCTCCATCTGGTGGGGCGGCAGCATCAGGTAGGTGAACCAGGGGGTCGCCCGGGCGCCCCAGCGCACGCGGATGCGCACCGCCGCCGGGCCGTCACCGCGCAGGTCGTCGCGCTCCTCGCGGCGCGGGTCGACGCTGTCGGTGATCAGCGCCGCCCCCGGCCGGGCGACGCGGGCGAGCCGGCGCAGCACCGCGCCGGCGCGGCGCGCCCCGGTCAGCCCGAAGTTGTTGCG
>DASSBX010000215.1:0-6269 GCA_035698305.1 Miltoncostaeaceae bacterium
GACCGGGTCGTGCGCTGGACGGCGGAGCGGCTGCTGGCTGATGGCCCCCGGCTCATGCCCGCCTACACCGTCGGCGGCGACCCGGTCCCGCGGGAGCGCGACGTGGCGTTGCCCGGCTTCCCGGGCGGCCGCCCGATCGCCGGCAACAAGGTGGTCGACCAGTTCCAGCTCGACGGGTTCGGCGAGTGCCTCGAGCTGTTCGCGGCGGCGGCCCGCGCCGGCCGCCTCGATGGCGACGCGCGGCGGGCCGCCACGGTGGCCGCCGACGCCGTCGCCGCGCGCTGGACGGAGCCGGACGCGGGGATCTGGGAGATCGAGGACCGCCGGTGGACCCACAGCCGGCTGATCTGCGTCGCCGGCCTGCGCGCGATGGCGGCGCACGGCGGCGCGTCCGGCCGTGACGCCGACCGGTGGCGGGACCTGGCGGCGGCGATCGAGCGCGAGACGGCGCGGACGTCCGTCCACGACGGGAGGTGGGCGCGGGCGCCCGACGATTCTCGCGTCGACGCCGCCCTGCTGCTGCCGATCGTCCGCGGCGGCCTGCCGGCGGACGACCCCCGCTCACAGGCGACGGTCGACGCGGTGGCCCGCCGCCTCTCCGAGGACGGCTACCTGTACCGGTTCCGCCACGGCGACGAGCCGCTCGGGCGGGCGGAGGGGGCGTTCCTGCTGTGCGGGTTCGTGATGGCGCTCGCCGCCCACCGCCGGGGAGACGGGGCGGCGGCGGCCCGCTGGTTCGAGCGGGGGCGGGGGGCGTGCGGGCCGCCGCGCCTGTTCGCCGAGGAGTGGGACGTCGGCCAGCGCCAGCTCCGCGGCAACCTGCCGCAGGCGTTCGTGCACGCGCTACTGCTGGAGTGCGCGCACGCGCTCGGCGGGCTCCGCCTGCCCGGCGGCGCGGACGCCGGCGGCGGCGAGCCCGGCGGCGATGGCGGCGTCGGCCAGGGCCAGGCGGCGCCAGCGATGTGACGCCGCCGCCATGCCCAGCGACGTGAGCACGTGGATCGCGTCGACCGCCGCGCCACGCCGCCGGATCGACCGGCCGCCGACCGACGCGACGACGGCCGCCTGCAGCACGTTGCGGATGCCGAGCACGCGGGCGACCACCCGCTGCGCCCGCGTGTGGTCGGTGCGCTCGATGGCGCGGAGCACAGGGCCCGGCACGGCCAGCAGCGCGACCCCCCATGCCGCCCGGAGCGCCGTGAGCCGGGCGGCCGGCCGGCTCACCGCCCCCGCCGCCGCGCCGTGAGCAGCGCGGCGGCGGCGCCCGCGACCGCCAGGGTGGCGCCGCGGTGGCGGGCGACCACGGCCTGGGGGCTGCGGCGGTGGGCCTGGGCGTCGAAGCGGCCGTGGGCGCCCGGATCGCCGGGGGACGGGTCGAACAGGTTGTCGCCGTGGTCGGCGGGCAGGGGCTCGGGCGCCTGCTGCGCCTCGATGTTGGTGCGCGCCAGGTAGTGGTCCACCAGTCCGGGGGCGATGCGGTTCGCCAGGATGGTCGCGACGGTCGCGGCGCCCACCCAGTGGTCGCGCCGCGGGTGCTCGGTGGCCCACGCCACCGCCCGGGCGGCCACCTCGGGCTGGTAGATCGGGGGCACGGGCTGCGGCTGGTCGGGCAGCCGCGTGCGGCAGTGGTCGAACTGCGGCGTGTTGAGCCCGGGCAGCTCCACCATCGCGACGCGGATGCCGCTGCCGTCGGCGAGCAGCTCGCACCGCAGCGACTCGGTGAACCCCCGCACGGCGTGCTTCGCGCCGCAGTACGCGGCCTGGAGCGGGATGCCGCGGAACGCGAGCGCCGAGCCCACCTGCACGATCGTGCCGCGGTCGCGCGGCCGCATCCGCTGCAGCGCGGCCATGGTGCCGTTGACGGTGCCGAGGTACGTGACCTCCGTCGCGCGGGCGAACTCGGCGGGCTCGGTCTGCCATACCCGGGCGAAGACGGTGGTCATGGCGTCGTTCACCCACACGTCGATGTCGCCCATCTCGCGCTCCACGCGGTCCGCGGCGGAGGCGACGGCCTCCGCGTCGGCGACGTCGGTGGGGATCGCGAGCGCGCCGCCCCCCGCGGCCCGCACCTCCGCGGCGGCGGCCTGCAGAGCCTCCTCGCCGCGGGCGAGCAGGGCCACCCGGTCGCCGCGCCGGCCCAGCTCCCGGCACAGCGCGCGACCCACGCCCGACGATCCGCCGGTGACCACGACGACCCTCATGGGCCATGGGTCCCCGCGGGACGGCGGCGCCAACCCGGCGGGTGGTGCGCCGCGACCGTTCGCGGCGCTCCCTCGTCAGCGCCGGCTTCGCAGGAACGCCCGGCCGATGAACCGCAGCTGCGCGGCCACCCCGAGCATGTACAGGGCGGTGGACGCCATCGGCGCGAGCAGCCACGCCGCCTGCGCGTCGACCGCGTGCGCGAGCCCGGCTGCGGCGGCCAGCGCCGCGGACACGGCTGCGACGTTCAGCGCTCCCGCGAAGCCGAGGGGGCTCCGTGGCGAGGGCTCGTCCTCCGGCCGCATCACGATCACGGCAGCCTCCAGCAGCCCGAACGCGGCCAGGCCCCCGAAGGCGAACAGGGCGACGTCGAGGGTGTCCGGCGTGCCGTGGCTCGAGACGAGCACGGCGATCGTCGACGCCGTGGTGAGCGTGTACCCGTATGCCGCCGCCGTCGCCTGCAGCGTCGTGCGCAGCGCGCCGCCGTAAGAGGGGTTGCCCATCGGCGGGGATTCTGCCGCGGCCGCGCGACGGCACGCCGCCGCGATGCGCGCCGTCCGCCGCGTCCCGGGCGCGCTGCACCCGGCGGCCGTTCCTGCCCCGGGAGACGCGGGTAGCCGCCGGTCGTCGTCGAGGAGAGGGACGGATGGCGCAGACGGTGGCGGACTTCCTGGTGGGCCGGCTCAGCGAGTGGGGCGTGGAGCGCATCTACGGGTACCCGGGCGACGGCATCAACGGCATCCTGGGCGCGCTGCGGCGCGCCGGGAACCGGCCGGAGCTGATCCAGGTGCGCCACGAGGAGATGGCGGCGTTCATGGCGTGCGGCCACGCCAAGTGGACGGGCCGCCCCGGGGTGTGCCTCGCGACCTCCGGGCCGGGTGCCGTGCACCTGCTGAACGGCCTGTACGACGCGAAGCTGGACCACCAGCCCGTCGTCGCGATCGTGGGCCAGCAGGCCCGGATGTCGCTGGGCGGCGCGTTCCAGCAGGAGATCGACCTCGACAGCCTCTTCAAGGACGTCGCCCACGAGTTCGTGCAGACGGCGATGGCGCCCGCGCAGATCCGCCACCTGGTGGACCGCGCGATGCGGATCGCGCAGGCCGAGCGCACGCCCACCTGCATCATCGTCCCGAACGACCTCCAGGAGGAGCCCTACGAGGACCCGCCGCACGCGCACGGCGCCGTGCCGTCGGGGATCGGATGGTCGCCGCCCCGGGTGACCCCGGCCGACGCGGACCTGCGGCGGGCGGCCGACGTGCTGAACGCCGGCGAGCGGGTGGCGATCCTGATCGGCGCCGGCGCGATGGGCGCCGCCGACGAGGTGACCGAGGTGGCCGACCTGCTCGGCGCGGGGGTCGCGAAGGCGCTCCTCGGCAAGGCGGCCCTCCCCGACGACCTGCCCTGGGTGACCGGCTCGATCGGGCTGCTCGGCACCAAGCCGAGCTGGGACATGATGATGGGCTGCGACACGCTGCTGATGGTGGGCTCCGGCTTCCCGTACGCCGAGTTCCTGCCGGAGCCGGGCACGGCGCGCGGCGTGCAGATCGACATCGACGGGCGCATGGTCGGGCTGCGCTACCCGATGGAGGTCAACCTCGTCGGCGACAGCGCGGCGACGCTGCGGGCCCTCGCCCCCCTGCTCCGGCGCAAGGCCGACCGCTCGTGGCGCGAGGAGATCGAGGGGAACGTCGCCGACTGGTGGGAGCTGGTCGAGCGCCGCGCCCACGAGCCCGCCGACCCGATCAACCCGCAGCTCGTGTTCTGGGAGCTCTCGTCGCGGCTGCCCGAGCGGGCGATCATCTCCTCCGACTCGGGGTCGGCGGCCGACTGGTACGCCCGCGACGTCCGCATCCGCGAGGGGATGATGGCGTCGCTCTCGGGGACGCTCGCCACGATGGGGCCCGGCGTCCCGTACGCGATCGCCGCCAAGTTCACGCACCCCGACCGGGTGGCCGTGGCGCTCGTGGGCGACGGCGCGTTCCAGATGAACGGGATGAACGAGCTCATCACGATCGCCAAGTACTGGCGCCGGTGGAGCGACCCGCGTCTCGTGATCCTGGTGCTCCACAACAACGACCTCAACCAGGTGACGTGGGAGCAGCGGGCGATGGAGGGCGACCCCAAGTTCGCCGTCTCCCAGGACCTCCCCGAGTTCCCGTACGCGGGCTACGCGGAGATGCTCGGCCTGGTGGGCCTGCGCGTCGAGGCGCCGGGCGAGGTGGGCCCCGCATGGGAGCGCGCGTTCACGGCCGACCGCCCCGCGCTCATCGACGCCCGGACCGACCCGGACGTGCCGCCCCTGCCGCCGCACATCACTTTCGCCCAGATGAAGGCGATGACGTCGGCGATCCTCCGCGGCGACCCGGACCGGCGGGGCGTGGTGATGCGGACGATGCGCGAGACCGTCGGCGGGCTGCTGCCGTCGCGCCGATGAGCCGCCCGGACGCGACCGTCGAGGCGGTCACGGCCGAGGCGTATCGCGTCCCGGCCGACGCGCCCGAGTCGGACGGCACCCTCACCTGGGACGCGACCACGATCGTGGTCGTCCGTGCCCGCGGCGGGGGCGCCACCGGGCTGGGGTACACCTACTGCGCTGCGGCGGCCGCCCGCCTGGTGGAGGACGTCCTGGCGGACGTCGTCCGCGGCACGGACGTCATGGCGCCGCCGCGCGCCGCGGCGGCCATGGGCGCCGCCGTGCGCAACGTCGGACGCCCCGGCCTCGCGTCGTGCGCGATCTCGGCGGTGGACGTGGCGCTCTGGGACCTGAAGGCGCGCCTGCTCGGCCTGGCCCTGGCCGACCTGCTCGGCCGCGCCCGCCATGGCGTGCCGGGGTACGGCTCCGGCGGGTTCACGTCGCTGTCGCTCGAGGAGCTGGAGCGCCAGCTCGGCGGGTGGGCGGCGGAGGGCTTCGCCGCCGTGAAGATGAAGGTGGGCCGCGACCCTGGCCGCGACCCGGTCCGCATCCGCGCGGCCCGCGCGGCGATCGGCGACGACGTCGCCCTCTTCATCGACGCGAACGGCGCCTGCGACCCCCCGGGGGCGCTGGCCCTCGCCGAGGCCGCGGGCGCCGCCGGCGTCACCTGGTTCGAGGAGCCGGTCTCCTCCGACGACCTCGAGGGGATGCGGCTCGTACGCGAGCGGGCGCCGGCGGGCATGGCGGTCGCCGCCGGCGAGTACGGGTACACCCCCTGGTACTTCCGCCGCATGGCGGCGGCCGGTGCCGTGGACTGCATGCAGGCCGACGCCACCCGCTGCGGTGGCGTGAGCGGCTTCATGGCGGTGGACGCGCTCTGCGACGCCTTCACCCTGCCGCTCTCCGCCCACACGGCACCGACGGTGCACGCGCACCTCGGCGTCGCGGCGGGGCGGATGCGCCACATCGAGTGGTTCCACGACCATGTCGAGGTGGAGCGGCGCCTGTTCGACGGCGTGCCCGAGCCGGTGGACGGCGTCCTCGTCCCAGACCCGGACCGGCCGGGCCTCGGCGTCGAGCTCCGCCTCGCCGACGACCTGCGGTGCGCGGCGTGAGGGCTCGCGAGCACCTCATCGACCACGCCCTGCGGAACGTCGCGCACGGGCGCTTCGAGCGCTCCCTGTCGGGGCTGACCGCGGTCGCCGCGATCGTGACCACCACCGAGGTCTACGTGGAGCACTACAAGGCCAGCTTCGGCAACAAGATGATGTGGAGCCCCATCCTCGTGACCCCGCCGCTCGTGGTCGCCGGCATCGGCGGCGTGGTGAGCAGGCGGTGGGCGAAGACGGTCCTCCCCGTGGCGTCGGCGCTCTACGCGCTGACCGGGATCGTGGGAACGGTGCTGCACGTGCGCGGCGTCGCCCGCCGTCCCGGCGGCTGGCGGCTGTGGACGTACAACGTCCCGATGGGGCCCCCGGTGGTCGCGCCCGGCCTGATGGGCATCGTCGGGGGCATGGGCCTCCTCGCGTCGGTGCTGCGCCGTGAGCGCTGACGACGCGATCCGCCGGGGGGCGCACCTCCCGAAGCTCCGCGACGGGCAGCGCCCGCCGCACCCCGACTGGCTTCCCCGCCAGCGCCGCGGGGTCACGCCGGGGAT
>DASSBX010000216.1:0-2332 GCA_035698305.1 Miltoncostaeaceae bacterium
CGGGTGCGGTTCGGGGTCACCGTGGCGCCGGGGCCCCACGACCTGCGCGTCGCGTTCACCGCCGGCGCGGGAGTCACCCGCGTCCTGATCTCCCGCGGCGCGATCCTGCTGCCCGAGTCGGCGCTGCGGCGCGCGGCGCCCGCCCGCGCCGACGCCGCGCTGGGGCGCCGCCTGCAGGCCGCCCTGGCGGGGGGCACGCGATACCGGGCGGCGTGGGTGCACGACCTGGCCGACGGGCGCGCCGCCGGCGTCGGGTCCGACCTGCGGTTCCCTGCCGCGTCCACCGTCAAGCTGGGGCTGATGGCGGCGGTGCTCGCCCGCCTGGGCGGGGCGCCGGAGCGCTCGGCGTGGGCGTACGACCTGCGGGCCATGGCGACGTGGTCGAGCAACCTCGCGACCAACCGGCTGCTGGCCCGCTTCGGCGGGCAGGCGACGGCGCAGGAGGGCCTGCGCCGCCTCGGCGCCCGCACCAGCACGTTCCCGGGCGGGTACATCGTGGGGACCCAGGTCGCGCCGCCGGTGGTGTCGCGTCGGGTCACCACCGCCCGCGACCTGGGCCGGATGCTGCTGTCGCTGCACTCGGCCGCCGCCGGCGAGCGCGCCGCGGTGGCCACCACGGGCCTCACCGTCCACCAGGCGCGGATGGCGATCGGGTGGCTGGCGGCGTCGCAGCAGCGGGGCGGCAACGTGAGCCTGCTGGCCGGGGGCGTCGCCCCGGACGCGGTGGTGGCGCAGAAGAACGGGTGGATCCGCGCCGCCCGCCTGGCCGCCGGCATCGTCTACCGGCCGCGGGGGCCGGCGATCGTCGCGCTGGCGACCTACGACTCGGGCGGCGTGTCGCTGGCGGCGGCGCGTGCGCAGGGCACCCGGGTGGCGGCGCTCGTACGATGAGCGGGATGCGTCTCGGTGTGCTGGACCAGTCACCCGTGTCGGAGGGGTCGAGCGGGGCGGCGGCGTTGCGCGGGACCGTCGCGCTCGCGCGCCTCGCCGAGGACCTCGGGTTCGGCCGCTATTGGGTGGCCGAGCACCACGGCGGGCCGCTGCTGGCGGGCGGCAGCCCGGAGGCGCTGATCCCGGCGATCGCCTCCGCCACCTCCCGCATCCGCGTGGGCTCGGGCGGGGTGATGCTGCCGCACTACAGCCCGCTGAAGGTCGCGGAGACGTTCAGCATCATCTCCGCCCTGTTCCCCGGCCGCATCGACCTGGGGGTCGGGCGGGCCGCGGGCACCGACCCCACCACCACGTGGGCGCTGCAGCGCGACCGCAACCAGGCGGCGCCCGACGATTTCCCCCAGCAGCTCGCCGAGCTGGTGGCGTACGTGCGCGACGACATGCCGCCCGACCACCCGTTCTCCCGCCATGCCGCCCTGCCCGGCCTGCCGGAGCTGCCCGACCTGTGGATGCTGGGGTCGTCGATGCAGAGCGCCCTGTGGGCCGCCGAGCTGGGGCTGCCCTACGCGTTCGCCGACTTCATCAGCGCCACCGGCGCCCCCGCGGCGGCCGAGTACCGCGACCGCTTCGCGCCGTCCGCCGGCCTGGCCGAGCCGTACGTGCTGGTGACCGTGTCGGCGATCTGCGCGGAGACGGACGAGGAGGCCGAACGCCTCGCCTCGTCGGTGACGATGGCGATGCGGATGCTCCGCCGCGGCCGGCCGATCCCCCTGCCCCACCCCGACGCGGCCGTCGCCTGGCTGGCCGAGGAGCGTGCCCGCCCCCGGCCGCCGCGTCCCCCGGGCCGGCCCCGCACCCGCCGCATGATCACCGGCGCCCCCGCGACGGTGCGCGCGGGGATCGAGGAGGCGGCCGCCGAGTACGGCGCCGACGAGGTCATGGTCGTCACCATCACCCACTCCCCGGAGGCCCGCCGCCGCTCCTACGAGCTGATCGCGGACGCCTTCGGGCTGGAGCCCGGCGGCGACGCGGCGCAGCGCGTCGGAGCGGGGGGTTAGGCGGGGACCAGCCTCGCCCGGTTGCCGCGGACGCCGCGGGCCAGCGCGCGGATCTCGTCCGAGGCGTTGGCGAACCGGATGCGCCGGTCCCGGATCAGGTCGGCGGGGAGCTTCCCGAAGATCTCGTCGGCGAACGACGGCGACATCGCCTCGATGCCCGCGAGGTCGATCACGACGCGCGCGGTCGCAGCCAGCCCGACCGCCTCCTCGCGCAGGCGTGCGCCGGGCGCCCGGCCGACGAGCTCGGGTCCGTGGGTCGCGATTGGAGTGAGGGCGATCGTCGTCATCTCAGTCGAAGAGGTCATCGGGGTCCTCGTCGTCCCCCTTGAGTTCCCCGATCAGCCGCGAGACCGCTCCGACGTCGAGCGGATTGCGGGTGTCGA
>DASSBX010000217.1:0-2698 GCA_035698305.1 Miltoncostaeaceae bacterium
GACGCCCGCCCGAACGCGCCGACGTAGCCGGACGCCCCCCACAGGGCGCCGGCGACGCCCAGGATCAGCGCGACGCCGGCGGCCTGCTGATTGGACGTGATCGAGTCGATGGGCCCCGACAGGGTGTCGGCCGCCGACTCGGGCGCCAGGTTCAGGATCACGTCGGTGATCGTCTGGGGATCGGCAAACAGGCCGATCAGCGACGACACCGCGATCAGCGCGGGGAACAGCGACAGCAACCCGTAGTAGGTGAGCGCGGCGGCCCAGTCGGTCAGGTCGTCCTCGCGGAACTCCGACCAGGTGCGCTTGAACGTCCCCGTCCACGAGCTCTCGTTCGGCACGCCGGTGGGCCGCAGCTCGCGGCGCGGAGGGTTGCGGGTGACGGCGCCGCCGTCGACCTCCCGGGCGTCGCTCACGCCGTCGCCTGCCGCCGGCGCTGCTGCCGGCGGCTCCTGCGCACCCGGCGCCACACCCACGGCGCCACGATGGGGGCCAGCCGCCACGCCCACTTCCACATCACCTCGTCCCTCCCGGTCGTCACCGTCGGGGGTTCCCGGCGGCGGGCGGGCCAAACCCGGGCAGGGGCGCGCGCGGGTCCGGCGAAGTCGGACGGACGACCATGCGTCCGCGCCTCGCCACCGCCGCCGTCGCCGTCGCCATCGCGGCCGCCGGCGCGGGCGCCGCCGCGCCCCACGGATCGGCGGCGCAGCGCCCGCCCCCGTTCGCCGAGTCCGGCGTCCTGGCCGTCGGCGCCCGCGGTCCCGCCGTACGGGCCCTGCAGCGCAAGCTGCGCTCCCGCGGCCTGCGCGTCGCGGTCGACGGCCGCTTCGGCACCGGCACCCGCCTCGCCGTCGCCCGCCTCCAGAAGCGCATGGGCCTGCGCATCAACGGCCAGGTCGACCGGCCCCTGCTCTGGTGGCTCGGCATCTCGGTGTGCGACCTGCCGGGGCCCACCACCGCCCGCGGCGCGGCAGCGGGGCGGCTGCGCCTCGGCGCCTACGGGCCGCAGGTGTGCGCGTTGCAGCGCACGCTCGTGCGCGCCGGCTTCGCCCTGGGCGTCGACGGCGGCTTCGGTCCCGAGACGCGGGCCGCCGTCCGGGTCGCCCAGCGCCGGGTGGGCATGCGCCCCACCGGCGTCTCCGGTCCCGCGCTCCTCACGCGGCTGCGGCGCGGCCGGCCCGCCGCGGGGCAGGTGGGCGGCACCACCCTGCGGGTCGGCTCGCGCGGCGCGCGCGTCCGCACGCTCCAGGTGGCGCTGATCCGCCGGGGCTACGACATCGACGCCGACGGCAGGTTCGGCCCCGCCACCCGCCGCGCCCTGATCCGCTGGCAGCGCCGCACCGGGCTGCCGGCCGACGGCCGCGCCACCCCCGCGGTGCTACGGCGCGTCGGCGCGGGCAAGCCGAACCGCCTGCTGGCGTTCCCCGTGCAGGGACCGCACAACGTCGCCGACGACTTCGGCGCCCCCCGCCACCAGGGCGCGCACGAGGGCAACGACATCCTCGCCCCCATGCGCGCACCGGTCGTCGCCGTCGCGAACGGCGTGATCGCCGAGATGACGCGCAGGGAGCGCGGCCTCGGCGGCATCTGGATCTGGCTCCGCGCCGACGACGCCACCGGCTACTACTACGCCCACCTCAGCCGCATCGCCCCCGGGCTGGGGCGCGGCTCGCGCGTGCGCGCCGGCCAGGTGATCGGCAACGTCGGCATGACCGGCGACGCCCGTGGCACCGTCCCCCACCTCCACTTCGAGATCCACCCCCTCGGCCGCGGCGCCATCGACCCCCACGGCGAGCTCCTCGCCGCCGACGCCGCCGCCGCCCCCGCCTGAGCGCGCCGGAGGTCGTCGCGGCGCTTGACCGAGGGGCGCAGCGGGTAGGGCGGGGCCACCCCCGACGGAGTGGACGTGATGGCAGCACCCGGACCAGAGGCACGCGGCCCCGCCGCGGTGGCGAGCCGCGTCATCGTGGCGCTCCGGTGGCTGGTGGTGGCCGGGTGGATCGCCGCCGCCGTCGCCGCGTCGCTGATGCTGCCCGGGCTGGGCGACCAGAGCGACCTGGCGCTGCCGCTCCCCGACGATGCGGCGCCGCTGCAGGCGGAGGCCCGGTCGGCCGAGATCTTCGGCGCGCCCCTGCTCGCCCGCACCCAGGTGGTGGTGAGCCGCCAGGGCGGGCTGTCGGCGTCGGAGCAGGCGGACCTCGGGCGGTTCGCGCTCGACGTCAGCCAGAAGAAGGTGCCAGGGCTGGAGGACGTGGCCGCCGCGGTGCCGTTGACCAGCGCCGGCGGCATCGCCCCGGGCGCGCAGCCGGGACCGGCATCGGTGATCACCTACCTCGCGTTCGACGCGGGCGCCTCCATCGGGCACCAGACGCGGGTGGCGCGCGACTACATCGCCGCGGCGCCCATCCCCGAAGGCGCGCGCGCCGACCTGACGGGCACGTACCCGGCGCAGCAGGAGCAGATGGAGACGATCGACGACCGGCTGCCGCTGGTGGTGGGGATCACGCTCGCGCTGATCGTGCTGGTGGTGGCGCTGGTGTTCCGCTCGGTGGTGGCACCGCTGGTGGTGCTGGGGACGGTGGGGGTGGCGTACGCGATCGACATCCGGGTGATCGGCTGGGTGGGGGACGCCACCGGGATCACCGCCAGCGGGGACATCGAGCCGGTGGTGTCGGCGCTGCTGATCGGGATCGTCACC
>DASSBX010000218.1:0-3619 GCA_035698305.1 Miltoncostaeaceae bacterium
GTGAAACCGAGGGACCGGCGGCGGGGCTGATCGACCGTGCGGGCGCGCTCGGGGTGACGCTGGATCCCGCCGCGGCCGCGGGCCTGATCGCGCTGCTCGACCGGATCGCGCTCGAGCCGCAGAACCTCACCGCGATCGAGGGTCTCGACGAGGGGATCGAGCGCCACCTGCTCGACAGCCTCGTCGGCCTGACCCTGCCCGAGATCGCGACGGCCGAGGCCGCTGTGGACATCGGGAGCGGGGCCGGATTCCCGGGGATCGCGCTCGCGATCGCGCGCCCGGACCTCGCCGTCACGCTCGTCGAGAGCGAGCGCCGGAAGGCCGACTGGCTCGCGCGGGCGTCCGCTGCGGTCCCTAATCTCCGCGTCGTGGCCGACCGCTCCGAGCACCTCGCCGGCACCGAGCGGGAACGCTTCCCGCTCGCGACGATGCGGGCGCTGGGCCCCCTCCCGGTGTGCCTGGAGCTCGCCGCCCCGCTCGTCGCCGTCGGCGGCGCCGTGGTGGTGTGGCGCGGCGACGACGACGATCCCGCGCTGGAGCGCGCCGGCGGCGAGGCGGCCCGCGAGCTCGGCCTGGAGCCGGGCGAGCCCGTCCAAGTGACGCCCTTCCCGGGCGCCCGGCGACGCCTCCACGCATTCCGCAAGACGGCCCCCACGCCGCGCCGCTACCCGCGCCGCGCCGGACGCGCCGCGAAGCGCCCGCTCGGGGGGTGGCGCGGGTGATCTACGCCGTGGCGAACCAGAAGGGCGGGGTCGGCAAGACCACGACCGCGGTGAACCTGGCCGCATGCCTGGCCGAGGCGGGCTCGCGGGTGCTGCTCGTCGACGCCGACCCCCAGGCGAACGCCTCGGGCGGCCTGGGCGTGTCGGGACGCGACCGGCCCACGACCGCGGACGTCCTCCTGGACGGCCTGCCGCTCGAGGAGGCGGTCGTCGCCACCCCGGTGCCGAACCTCGACCTGGTGCCCTCGTCGTCCGACCTGGCCGCAGCCGCGCTCGAGCTGCCGGGCCGACCCGGCCGCGAGCGGCTGCTGGCGGCGGCGCTGCTGCCGGCGCGCGCGATGTACCGCTACGTGTTCCTCGACTGCCCGCCGTCGCTCGACCTGCTCACGGTCAACGCCCTGGCGGCCGCCGACCGGCTGATCGTGCCGGTGCAGTGCGAGTACTACGCGCTGGAGGGCCTGTCGCGGCTGATGGAGACCGTCGCGGCGGTCCAGTCGACGCTCAACCCGGGCCTCCGCGTGACCGGGATGCTCATGACGATGCACGACAGCCGCACGCGGGTGAGCGGCGACGTGATCACGGAGGTGCGGCGCCACTTCCCGGAGCTCGCGTTCCGCACGGTCGTGCCCCGCAACGTGCGACTGGCCGAGGCCCCGTCGTACGGCGAGCCGGTGATCCGCTACGACCCCCACTGCGCCGGCGCGGACGCCTACTTCGAGGCCGCCAAGGAGGTCGCGGCCCGTGGCTGAGCCCGTCGCCCGCGACCGTCGCGGCCTGGGCCGTGGCCTGGCGTCGCTGCTCGGCGACGCCGAGCCCGTGCTGGGCCCGGCCTCGGATGGGGTGCGCGAGTTGCCGCTCGACGCCATCGTCCCCAACCCGGACCAGCCCCGCGCCACCATCGAGGACGACGCGCTCCAGGCCCTCGCCGCCTCGATCCGGGCGTCCGGGGTCATCCAGCCGGTGGTCGTGGCGCCCGCCGGGGCCGACGCGACCCACGTGCTCATCGCCGGGGAGCGCCGGTGGCGCGCCGCCCGCCTCGCCGGGCTCGACCGGGTGCCGGTGGTGGTCCGCGCCGTGGACGCCCGCGAGCGCCTGGAGCTCGCGCTGGTCGAGAACCTGGTGCGGGAGGACCTGACCCCCATCGACGTGGCCGTGGCGTGCGCGACCCTCATCGAGGACTTCGGCCAGTCCCACGGCGAGCTGGGGGAGCGCCTGGGCCGCAGCCGCCCGGCGATCTCGAACCTGGTGCGCCTGCTGGAGTTGCCCGAGAGGGTGCAGGCCCTCATCGCCGACGGCACCCTCAGCGAGGGCCACGGCCGGGCGATCCTGATGGCCGACGGGCCCGCCCGGCGGACCCGCGTCGCGGAGCAGGTGGTCGCCCGCGGCCTGTCCGTGCGCGCCGCCGAGGCGCTGGCCCGCAGCGAGGGCGCCCCGCGTCCCGCCCGCCGCCGCCCGCCCCCGAGCCCGGTCGCCGACCGGGCGCTGGAGGCGTTCGGCGCCGCGTTCGACGCGCCGGTGCGGGTGCGCCCGGCGAAGGACGGTCAGGTGGTGGTGGAGCTCCGGTTCGCCGACGAGGAGGCGCTCTCGGCGGCGCTCGGGCGCATCGGGGACGGCGACACGGCCTGACCCGCCGCGCCGGCGGGGAGGGTCAGCCGGAGACGCGTCCCGCGGCCCTCGGCGGACTCGACGTCCAGGCGGCCGCCCGCGATCGCCGCACGCTCCGCGATCGCGGCGAGCCCCAGATGCCCCTCTGCCGCCCGCGGTCGCCGATCTCCGGGCCCCAGGCCGCGCCCGTCGTCCTCGATCTCGATCACGACGCCCCCGGCCTCGGCGCGGGCGGCGATCCGCACCCGTCCCGCGCCCGAGTGGCGCAGGATGTTGGCGACCGCCTCCTGGAGCACCCGGAAGGCGACGGTCCGCGCCGTGTCGGGCAGGGCGTCGGCCGCCGCGACGTCGACCTCGACGGCGATGCCCCGCCACTCGAGCCGCTCGACCAGCGCGGTCGTGGCCGCGGCGACGCCGAGCTCGCCGAGCGCCATCGGGTGCAGGTCGCTGATGGCCCGGCGCAGCTCGCGGATGGCCTCGCGGGCCGCCGCCGCTGCCGCGCCGGCCTCGCCGACGGCGTCGGGGGCCTCGTCCCGCAGCCGCGCGACGAGGGCGTCCAGCATGAGCCCGACGGCAGAAAGTCCCTGCACAGGGCCATCATGGATGTCCTCGGCGACCCGCCGTCGCTCGTCCTCCTGGGCGGAGACGATCGCCCCGGCGAGCGCCCGCCGCTCGGACTGCTCGCGACGCAGATCGTCCAGCAGGCGGCCCCGGGCGAGGGCCACCGACGCCTGGGCCGCGAGGCCCTGCAGGCGCTCGAGGTCACGGGCGTCGAACGGCGCCGCCGCCCGCCCGACGGCGAGCGCGGACGGCGGGTCGGCGATCGTCACCAGGGCGACGTGGCCGTGCGCCCGCGGGCCGGCGCCCGCGGCGACGGCCGCGACGTCGGCGGGCAGCGCCGGCACCGGGGACTCGCCGTCGCGCGCGATCTCCTCCACGCCGCCCCCCGGGGTGGGCGCGAGCAGGGCGGCGACGTCGGCGCCCGCCAGGGCCCGGGCCTCCGACAGCGTGACCTGCCGGGCGGCCGCCGCGGTCGGGACCTCGGCGAGGCGGCGCGCCACCCGCGTCAGGGCGCCGAGGCGCTGGGACTGGCGGTCGAGCTCGCGGGCGCGGTCCCCGAGACCCCGGACGAGGGTGTCGGTCCGCATCCCCAGGGCGATCAGGGCCGCTGCCGCGCGGCCTGCCGCGATGTCGGCGTCCCCCGGTGCCGTCCCGTCGTGGGGCAGCCGGCCCAGGGCCCCCTCGGTGCGGCCGCCGATGACCGCGGGCACCAGCACCCCGCCCGGGAGCCC
>DASSBX010000219.1:0-3226 GCA_035698305.1 Miltoncostaeaceae bacterium
CCACCGCGAAGGCGCCGACCAGGTTGTCGATCTTCTCCGCGGCGGCGACCAGCGCGCCGACGTCCCCGGACGGCAGCGGCGAGTCCGGCCCCTCGGGGAGGTAGTGCTCCTCCACCGCGGTCGCCACCTCCTGGGGCACGCCCTCGCGACGCGCGTACTCGGCGGCGACGTACCCCTCCAGCTCCGAGAACTCGGCCACCAGCACCGCTCCCTGGTCGGCCTTCGCGAGCCGGGCGGCGTGCTCGGCGGCCCCGCGGACCGCGGCGTCGGCGCCGACGGCGTCGGCCAGGTCCGCGACCCCGGCGACCAGGCGGTCGCGCTTCTGGGCCATCGTGCCGAGCCGCTTGTGCAACACGATCGCGTCCAGGCGGGCGTCGAGCGCCTGCAGGCCGGCCTCCAGGTCGCGGTCGAAGCTGAACTCGGCGTCCTGGAGCCGGGCGTCCAGCACGTCCTCGTTGCCGCGGGTGATCACGTCGGCGTGGGCGGGATCGCCGTTGCTCACCGCCAGGAAGGCGGGCAGCAGGTCGCCCGCGCCGTCGCGCAGCGGGAAGTATCGCTGGTGGCCCTGCATCGCGGTCACCAGTACCCGCGACGGCAGCCGGAGATGGCGCGGATCGAAGCGGCCGGTGATGACGCTCGGCCACTCCACCAGGAACACCACCTCCTCGAGCTTGCCGCCGGGGTCGCTCCAGGTGCCGCCCGCCCCGGCCGCGGCCTCGTCCAGGCCGCCGACGATCTGGGCGCGGCGCGCGTCGTGGTCGGGCACCACGCCGACGGCGTTCAGCGCCGGCTCGTACGCGGAGGGGTCGCCGATCGTGGCGGGCGCGCCGAGGAAGCGGTGGCCCTGGCTCACGTCACCCGCCCGCAGGCCGTGCAGCTCGAACGGGACCGTCCGCTCGTCGAGCTTCGCGACGATCCAGCGGACGGGCCGCGAGAAGCGCAGGCCGGTGCCGTCGCCCCAGCGCATCGTCTTGGAGAAGCGGAGGCCGTTGACCAGGCGCGCCGCCAGGTCGGGGACCACGTCGCCCACGGCGCGGCCCTCGCTGCGCAGCTCCGCGAACACGAACTCGCGGCCGTTGTCCTCGCGCACCACCAGGTCGCCCACCGCGACGCCCTGCCCGCGGGCGAATCCCTCGGCCGCCCGGGTGGGCGCGCCGTCGGGGCCGAAGGCGGCGGCGGCGGCCGGCCCCCGCACCGTGCGCGACGTGGCGGGCAGCTCGGCCGGGAGGTCGCGCACCCGCACCGCGAACCGGCGGGGGGCGACCGACACCCGCACCCCGGCCCCCCCGAGCCCGGCCGCGTCGAGCGCGGCCCGTACGAGCCCCGGCGCCTGGTCGATGATCTCGCGGCACGCCGAGGACGGGAGCTCCTCGCAGCCGACCTCCAGCAGGAGGTCAGGCATCGGCGGCCCCGGATACCGGCTCGGGCGCCGGCGCGACCAGCTCCAGGTAGGCGCGCGCGCACTGCGCGGCGAGCGCGCGGACGCGCCAGATATAGGCCCCGCGCTCGGTCACGCTGATGACGCCGCGCGCGTCGAGCAGGTTGAAGGCGTGGCTGCACTTCAGCACCTGGTCGTAGGCGGGGAGCACCAGGTCGGCCTCCAGGCAGCGGCGGCACTCGGCCTCGTGGCGCCCGAAGGCGTCGAACAGCGCGGCCGTGTCGGCGACCTCGAAGTTGTAGCGGCTCCACTGCGCCTCGTTGCGCCGGTAGAGGTCGCCGTAGGTCACGCCGTGCCCCCACTCCAGGTCGTACACGGAGCGGACGCCCTGGAGGTACATGGCGATGCGCTCCAGGCCGTAGGTCAGCTCCACCGAGATCGGGGTCAGGTCGATGCCTCCGGCCTGCTGGAAGTAGGTGAACTGGGTGATCTCCATCCCGTCCATCCACACCTCCCACCCGAGGCCCCAGGCGCCGAGCGTCGGGCCCTCCCAGTCGTCCTCGACGAAGCGGATGTCGTGCTCCTCGGGCGCGATGCCGAGCGCGCGGAGCGAGCCGAGGTACAGGTCCTGCACGTCGTCGGGCGACGGCTTCAGGATCACCTGGTACTGGAAGTAGTGCTGCAACCGGAACGGGTTCTCGCCGTAGCGGCCGTCGGTGGGACGGATGCTCGGCTCGACGTACGCGACCTTCCACGGGTCGGGGCCGAGGCTGTGCAGCAGCGTGAACGGGTTGAACGTGCCGGCCCCCACCTCCGTGTGGTACGGGGTGGTCACCAGGCAGCCCTGGTCCGCCCAGTATCGGGCCAGCCGCGCGATCACGTCCTGGAACGTCGCCCCCGCCACGCCGCCGAGCATACCCGTGCGCGACGGGACGGACGGCCCGGCGGCGCCGCCCGCCTTGACCGCGGAGGGCGCGGGCGCGTCAATATCCGTGGATGCAGACCATCGCCGGACCGCCGCTCCTCGAGACCAAGCTGCGGCCGCCGGACCGGCGCGCCGGCTTCGTCCCCCGCGCCGATCTGGTGGCCCGTCTCGACGCGGAGGTGGCGGCCCACCGGCTGACCGTGGTGAGCGCCGCCGCCGGCTGGGGCAAGACGACGCTGCTGGTCGACTGGCTCGCCGCGCAGGACGCCCCGGCGGCGTGTGTGGCGCTGGACGACTCCGACAACGACCCGGCGCGCTTCTGGCGCTACGTCTCCGAGGCCCTCGGCCGCGCCGGCATCGCGCTCGACGCCCAGGCCGTCGGCGCGCTGTCGGGCGCCGACGGCACCCGCGAGGCCGGCCTGACGGAGCTCATCAACGCCGTCGCGCTGGCCGAGGCGCGGACGGTCCTGGCGCTCGAGGACCTCCACGCCGTCGCCGAGCCGTCGATCGTCGGGTCGCTGGCGTTCCTGGTGCCGCGCCTGCCCGACAACCTGCGGCTGGTGGTCACCACCCGCACCGACCCGCCCATCGGCCTGGCCGGCCTGCGGGCGCGCGGCGACCTGGGCGAGGTGCGCGCGGACGACCTGCGCTTCACCGCGCCGGAGGCGGCGAGGCTGCTGGGCGACGCGATCGGGGTCGACCTGCCCGCCGACGAGGTGGAGCGGCTGCGGGCCCGCACGGAGGGCTGGGCCGCCGGCCTGTACCTGGCGGGGCTGTCGCTGCGCGGCCGCGACGACGCGGCGGCGTTCATCGCCGACTTCGCCGGCGATGACCGGCTGGTGGTCGACTACCTCGCCGCCGAGGTGCTCGAGGGCCAGCCGCGCGAGCGCCGTGGGTTCCTGCTGCGCACCGCGATCCTGCCG
>DASSBX010000220.1:0-3550 GCA_035698305.1 Miltoncostaeaceae bacterium
ACCTCGACGTCGGCACCAGCGGCGGCGTCTTCGGCCTCGATCGCGGCTACTGCCTGATGATCGGCGGGCCCGACGGGGCGGTGGAGCGGCTCGACCCGATCTTCCGCACCCTCGCCCCCGGCGTGGAGGCGGCGGAGCGGACGCCCGGCCGGACCGGGGAGCCCAGCCGCGCGGAGCTGGGCTACCTGCACTGCGGGCCGTCCGGCGCGGGGCACTTCGTGAAGATGGTCCACAACGGGATCGAGTACGGGATGATGGCCGCGTACGCGGAGGGCCTCGCGGTCCTGCGGAAGGCGAACGTCGGCGACACGGAGCAGGTGCACGACGCCGAGACCACCCCCCTCCGCGAGCCCGACATGTACCGGTTCGACATCGACACCGCCGCCGTGGCCGAGGTGTGGCGCCGGGGGTCGGTGATCTCGTCGTGGCTGCTCGACCTGACGGCGATCGCGCTGATGGACGACCCGGACCTGCAGGAGTTCAGCGGCCGCGTCTCCGACTCCGGCGAGGGCCGCTGGACCGTTCTCGCCGCGATCGATGAGGGCGTCCCCGCCCACGTCCTCACCGCCGCGCTCTACGAGCGCTTCAGCTCCCGCGGCGAGGCCGACTTCGCCGACAAGCTCCTGTCGGCCATGCGCAAGCAGTTCGGCGGCCACGACGAGAAGACGTCCTGACGGCTGGAGCAGCCCCGGAGGGTCACGCCGACACAGGAGCTGCAGCGGCACGGCGTCGGCCCACGGCGCCGATGCCGATCGCGCTCAGGCGCCTCCGGTCACGCGCGTGACGGTCCCGCGAACCCCGGACCGCTCCCGGACCCGAGGACCTGGGCGCCGCCCTCCAGGTCCAGCAGCAGCCGCTTGCGGCCGAGGCCGCCGCCGTAGCCGCCGATGCGGCCGCCGCTGGCGACGACCCGGTGGCAGGGGATGACGATGGCGATCGGGTTGCTGCCCAGGGCGTTGCCGGTGGCGCGGAACGCCCGAGGGCTCCCGGCCTCCGCGGCGATCTGCGCGTACGTCCGGGTCTCGCCGTAGGGGATGCGGGCGGTCGCCTCCAGCACCGAGCGGGCGAAGCCGCGCACCAGCGTCCAGTCGAGCGGCAGGTCGAACGCCCGGCGCGTCCCCGCGAAGTATTCGTCGAGCTGGCGGCGCACCGGGTCGAGCGTGGCGGCGTCGCCGTCCTCCGGCGCGCCGCCGTCGCCGTCGTCGCGGTACGCGAGCATCATCAGGCCGCGGCTGCTCGCGGCGGCGAGGAGCGGTCCGGCGGGCGAGCTGATGCGCCGGTAGACGAGCTCCACGGGGGGCATGGGATGCACCCTCTCACGGGTCCCGCCGCCCCGGGGAGGGCCCGGAGCCCGCCGGGTAGACTCCGCCGCCGAACCGACGCCGAGTCCCGGAGCGCCAATGTCACAGATCGCCCGCGTCCACGCCCGCCAGATCCTCGACTCCCGGGGGCAGCCCACGGTCGAGGTCGAGGTGGGGCTCGTGTCGGGCGCGGTCGGCCGGGCGGCCGTCCCATCGGGGGCGAGCACCGGGGCGTTCGAGGCGCTGGAGCTGCGCGACGGCGACGCGTCGGTGTACGCGGGCAAGGGCGTGATGAAGGCGGTCGCGAACGTGGAGGACGAGCTCGCCGGCGTGCTGGTGGGCCGCGACGCGGCCCAGCAGGCGGTGATCGACCGGACGATGATCGAGTTCGACGGCACCCCCAACAAGGAGCGCCTCGGCGCCAACGCCATCCTGGGCTGCTCCCTGGCGGTGGCGCAGGCGGCGGCCGCCCACGCGGGCCTCCCGCTCTACCGCTACCTCGGCGGCGCGCGGGCCCATCGCCTGCCGGTACCGATGATGAACATCCTCAACGGGGGCGCCCACGCCGACAACTCGGTGGACCTCCAGGAGTTCATGGTGGCGCCGGTCGGCGCCCGCACGTTCGCGGACGCGCTGCGGATGGGCGCAGAGGTCTACGCCCAGCTCAAGACGGTGCTCCGCGGACGGGGGCTCGGCACCGGCGTCGGCGACGAGGGCGGCTTCGCCCCCGACCTGGCGAGCAACCAGGACGCGCTCGAGGTGATCATGGAGGCGATCGCCGCGGCCGGCTACACGCCGGGCGACGAGATCGCTCTGGCGCTCGACCCCGCCACCACCGAGCTGTACCGCGACGGCGCCTACCACCTGGAGGGCGAGGGCCGCACCCTGAGCTCCGACGAGATGGTCGGGTACTGGGAGGACCTGTGCGGGCGCTACCCGATCATCTCCATCGAGGACGGCATGGCCGAGGAGGACTGGGACGGCTGGGTGGCGCTCACGAGGGCGCTCGGCGACCGGGTGCAGCTCGTGGGCGACGACCTGTTCGTGACCAACAGCAAGCGCCTCCAGAAGGGCATCGAGCTGGGCGCCGGGAACGCGATCCTGATCAAGGTCAACCAGATCGGCACCCTCTCCGAGACGCTCGCGGCGATGGACCTGGCGAGCCGCTCGGGCTACGCGTCGATGGTATCTCACCGCTCCGGCGAGACGGAGGACACCTTCATCGCCGACCTCGCCGTGGCGACGGGGGCCGGCCAGATCAAGACGGGCGCGCCGTCGCGGAGCGAGCGGGTGGCGAAGTACAACCAGCTCATCCGCATCGAGGAGGGGCTCGGCCCGGCGTCGTCCTACCCGGGGCGGTCGGCCTTCCGCGCGTGACGACCCGGCAGGCAGGAACGGGCCCCGGCGGGGCCAATCCCCAGGTGACCGGGGCCCGTGGGCCCGTTCCGACCTCCCGGGGCCGCTGCGATCCGAGTCAGGCGCATCATCGTGGCGGGGGTGCTGACCGCGCTCCTGCTCGGCTACATCGGGCCGGTGTCGGGCTACCTGGAGCAGCGGGCGACGCTGGGCCAGGAGCGCGCCCGGCTGAACGAGCTGGAGCGCACGCGCGACGCGCTGCGCAGCCAGATCGCCGACCTGGGCCAGCCCGCCGTGCTGGAGGCGCGGGCGCGCGAGCTGGGGCTGGTGCGGCCGGACGAGCGGGCGTTCGTGGTGCGCGGCGACCTCGACCCGAAGCCGCCGCCGGAGCCGAAGCATGACGACGGCCGGCTCGGGTGGCTCACCGGGCTCTTCTGACCGCGCCGCCGTCGCGGCGCTCCTGGGGCGCACCCCGTTCACCGACTTCCGGGTGGCCGTGCGCTGCCCGCACGGCGGGCCGGCGGTGGTGCGCAACCCGCCGCGCGACCTGCGCGGGCGGCCGTTCCCGACGCGCGACTGGCTGACGTGCCGGGCGCTGGTGGAGGCGGTCAGCCGGCTGGAGGCGGCGGGTGGCGTGCGGATGCTGGAGGACGACCCGGACATGGCGGGCCCGCTGGCCGACGCGCACGCCCGCCACGGCGCGCTGCACGACGGGTACCGGGTCGCCGGCCTCGGGGATCCGGCGCACGTGAAGTGCCTGCACGCGCACCTGGCGTTCGCGATGGACGAGGGCGGCTCGCCGGTGGGCGACTGGATCGCCGCGCGGGCCGACCTCGGCTGGCCGGACGTGTGCTGCGTCGAGCGGGGGGGCGGGTGAGCCCCCGGCCGCGCGA
>DASSBX010000221.1:0-3285 GCA_035698305.1 Miltoncostaeaceae bacterium
AGGCGAAGGCGAAGGCCAAGGCGCGCGCCAAGGCGAAGGCCAGGGCGCGGGCGAAGGCGCGGGCGAAGGCCCGTGCCCGCGCGAAGGCCCGTGCGAAGCGGGAGCGCGAGGAGCGTGAGCGCGAGGAGGCGGAGGCCGAGGCGGAGGCGGAGGCCGAGGCGGCCCGCGAGGAGCGGGTGGCCGGTGGAGGGGTGCCCGTCCGCCGGGCGACCCCGGCCCGCCGCGGAACCCGCCGCCCCGCGACGACCCCCCGCAGCCCGCAGCGCCGCTCCCCCGCCCCCCGTCCGGCGCGCCGCTCCCCGGCGCCGACCACGGCCCCCTCGACCGCGCCGGCGCCGAGCACCGCCCCGAGCACCGCGCCGAGCACCCCGGCGTCCGACCCGCCGACCACCAGCGCCGGCGCCCCCACCACCTCCACGACGCCCACGACGACGACCCCGGACCCGGAACCCACCACCACCCCGGACCCGGAGCCCACCACCACGGCGGCGACCACCACCACCTCAGGTACCACCACGACCTCGGGGACCACCACCGCCCCCTGAGCCCCGCCCCCGTCCCATCCGGGGACGATCGCGGGTCAGGCCCGAGAGGTCACCCCCACGGACGGGGCGACGTCCATGGCCCCCCCCCGGATGGGGTCCGGACCCCCGTCCCACTTGGAACGGACCGCGGGTCCCACTTGGGACGTCCACGCGTCCCACTTGGAACTGACCGCGAGTCCCACTTGGGCACGGACCATCCGTCCCACCTGGGACGTCCTCGAGTCCGACCGCCGCCCGCGCGCCTCGGCGCGGCGGCCTCACGCCCTTCCGTGAAGCGGTGCGGTGCTCGCCGCGACCGGCGGCCGGGGTCAGCCCCGGCCGGCGGAGGCTCCCCAGCCGCCCCAGGCCGCGAGCTTGTCCATGGCGCGGAGCGTTGCCGGGCCCAGGGCGCCCTTCCCGGCCGGCTCGCGGACGTGGCGCAGGTCCTGGAAGCGCTTCACGGCCTTCGTGACGGCGGCGTTGTAGTGAGCGGGCCCGGCGGCGCTGCGCAGGACGCCCGCCCACGCCATCCGGGCGCGCGCCTCGCTGAGCACCACGGCCTGGATGCCGACCCGCGGGCCGCCGCCGGGCAGGAGGCGGTCGCCCCGCGTGCCCTGCAGCCCCGGGTCGCGCAGGCCGCGCAGCTTCATCGGGGCGGGGACGGGGGCTGCGAGGCGCGTGATGTTCCCGTACCGGTCTGAGGCGACCAGCGTCGCGACGCGGCCGGCGGGCACCCGGACGGTGCCGCGCGGGCCCCTCGCGGGACCCTCGTTCACGCGGGCGTCGCGCGGGCCGGACGCGCCGTCGCGGACCGACCACTGGATCTTCCCCGTGCCAGCGCCCGGAGGGGTGCTGGCGCGCGCCTTCACCGTCGGTCCCCGGGTGTCCACGATGGCGATGACCGTCATCGAGCGCGTGTTCCCGGCGGCGTCCCTCGCGGTCAGCGTGACCCGGTGCCGGCCCTCCGGGATCGCCACCGTCAACCCGCGCACCGTGCGGGTGGGACCGGTCCCGATACGGGCCGTCAGCGAGGCGACCCCGGTGATGTCCTGCGGCACCACGCGCAGGCGGGGGCCCACCATCGTCGCGGCGAGCCTCGGCACCGTCCCGTCCACGATCACCGTCACCGACGTGGTGAGCTCCAGGCCGTCGGGCATCCGGGCGACCACCTTCGCGTTCACCGCGCCGGCGCGGAACTTCCGCGACACGCGCGCGCCCGTCAGCACCCTGCCGTCGGGGAACGTCCAGCGCACCGTCGCCGCCGCCGGGGCGCCCGCCGTGAAGCTGACGACCTCTCCCGGCCGGGCGAACGCCGTCGACGCCCTCGCCGTCAGCGCCGTGGGCCCGGGGTCGGGACCGCGCACCGTCAGGCGCGCCGGCGCCGAGCGGTTGCCCGCCGCGTCGACCGCGGTGACCGTCACCTCGTGCATCCCCGGCGGCAGCGCGACCTCCGCCGACAGCGCCGAGCCCGGCGCGACCGCCGCGACCGTCCCGGCGACCGACGCCACCGGCGAGCCGTCGCGGGTCACCTCGAACGTCACGCCGTCCGCCGTCGACTCCAGCGGGACCTCCGGCGAGGGGGTGGTGTTGCCCTCGTCGTCGGTCGCGACCACCTGGTAGCGGTACACGGTGCCGCGGTCGGCCACCGGCATCCACCGCAACAGCACGCCGCGGGCGGTGGCCTCCGACGCCACCCCGCCCGGGGCGACGGGCGGCGTCACGTCGCGCGCCTGCGTGTCGGTGAACGCTGCGCCGGACGCGGTGCCGACGAACACGCCGTCGCGCATCACGCGGTACGCCGTCGAGCCGGTGGCGGCGCGCCACGCGAGCCGCGGCGGCGAGCCGGCCGCGTCCAGCGCCACCGGCTGTCCGGGCGGCGTGCGGTCGGGGGTGGCGACCTGCGAGTCGTTGACCGCGGAGACGTTCCCGATCCGGTCGTACGCGACCGCCTCATAGCGGTAGGAGGTGCCGTCGGCGAGACCCTCGTCGCGGACCGTCCCGAACGCGCCGTCGTGCACCAGGCGGCCGTTCTGGGTGACGACCACACGCACCGACTTGGTGTCGCCCTGCGCCGGGGCCGTCGCGATGACCACGGCGCCGCGGCCGGAGTTGGCGGGGACGGCCACGTCCGGCGTCACGATCATCCGGGGCGCGCCGGGCGGCGCCCGGTCGATGCGGACGCTGCCCGCGCCACCGGGCGCCGCGGAGGTCCAGCCGCTGGTGTTGCCGGCCCCGTCGGTGGCCCTGAACTGCACCAGGGTCTCGCCCTCGGCGGTCACGGTGACGGCCGGGCCGGCGGCGGGGGCGCTCCAGGTGGCGCCGCCCGTGATCGACGTGCGGGACTCGTGGGCGGCGACGCCGGACGCGCCGTCCGACGCGGACGCGCTGACGGTGACGGCGGCGGCGTTCGTCCACGAGCCGTCGGCGCCGGTCACGGTGACCGACGGGGGCGTGCGGTCGATCCGCACCGACCCGGCCCCGCCCGCCGACGCCGTCGTCCACGGCGACGTGTTGCCGGCGTGGTCGGTCGCCCGGAACTGGACGAGCGTCGTGCCCTCCACGCTCGCCGTGACGGCGGCGGTGGACTGCGGGGCGTCCCAGGTGGCCCCGCCGTCAACCGACGTGCGGGACTGGTGGCCGGCCACGCCGGAGCCGCCGTCGGAGGCGGAGGCGGTGACGCCCACGGCGGCGGCGTTGGTCCACGCGCCGGTGGCGCCGGACACGGACACGGCGGGCGACGTGCGGTCGAGCAGGACCGACC
>DASSBX010000222.1:0-2542 GCA_035698305.1 Miltoncostaeaceae bacterium
TTCTTCTCGGGCTCCACGAGCCCCGAGACCGCCTTCTGGAGGTCCTGGGCGGAGTCCTCGACGCGCCTCTGGAGCTTCTTGTCGTTCGCCAGCTTGCGGGCCGCCTTGGACGGCTTCTTGCCGCTGATCTCGTCCTTCACGTCCATGCCGGTCGCGAACGCCTTGCGGAGCGCGTCGTGCAGCTCGGGGTCGTTGAGCGCCTTCGTCACGATCGGGCGCACCGTCTCGACCAGCGCGACCGCGCGGGCGGTGTTCAGTGCGTTCTTCGCCTGCTTCATCCTCTGACCTCCATCCGCGTGGCCGGGTGGCGTGGCGCCGAAGGTGCGGCGCATCCTGCGTCGGGCGACCCGCCGGGCGAGGCGGTATGCGATGTAGCCCGTCACGGCCCGGCGGCGATCGATCACCATCCGAGTGTATGCCGCGCCCGGTGGAGCGCGAAACCCGTGTGCACGTGCGGGGTACGCTGCCCGCGTGCCCGATCGCGTCGTCGTCGTCCGTCACGGCCGGACCACCTACAACGACCTCGGCCGGCTCAACGGCGACCCGTCGGTCGACGTGCGGCTGACCGCGGCCGGCGTGGCCCAGGTGGCCCGCCTGCGGCCGCGGGTGGCGGCGCTCCCCATCGACCTGGGCGTGCGCACGCGGTTGCCGCGCACCGCCGTCACCCTCGACATCCTGCTCGCGGGCCGCGGCGTACCCCGCTGCGTCTGCCCCGACCTGGACGACGTCCGGCTGGGCGAGTTCGAGGGCGCCGACGTCGACGCCTACCGGGAGTTCCGGAGCGAGAACGGCCAGGACGCGCGGCCGGACGGGGGGGAGAGCCGCCTGGACGTGCTGGCGCGGTACGTCCGCGGCTTCCGGCGGATCCTGGCGCTCGAGGCGCGCACGCCCCTGGTGGTGACCCACGACATCCCGATCCGGTTCGTGCTGAACGCGCTGGAGGACGCCGACCCGCTGGAGGGCCCCGTGACGGCCATCGGGAACGGGGTCCTGTACGACCTGGGAGCGGCCGATCTCGCGCGCGCGGTGGAGCGGATGGAGGCGCGCCTCCCGCCCGCCGCGGCGTGAGCTACCATGCACCCGGCCCCGATCACGGGGCCGGTCGTGTGGAACAACGAAGGAAGATCAATGGCCGAGGGTGTCGTGAAGTGGTTCTCCGCGGAGAAGGGCTACGGGTTCATCACGCCGGATGACGGTGGCAAGGACCTGTTCGTCCACTTCTCGGAGATTCAGGGCTCGGGGTATCGCAACCTCGAGGAGGGTCAGCGGGTCACGTACGAGGCGACCGAGGGCCAGAAGGGCCCGCAGGCCTCCGCCGTGTCCGTGCTCTCGTAGCGCAGCAGTCGGCGCCTGAGGCGCACTGAGAGGAGAAGTTCTGGCGACGAAGCAGAAGGAAGAGGCGATCGAGGTGGAGGGTGAGGTCACGGAGGCCCTCCCGAACACCATGTTCCGCGTGGTTCTGGACAACGAGCACGAGGTGCTGGCGCACATGGCCGGCAAGCTCCGCCGTTTCCGGATCCGCATCAACCCGGGCGACCGGGTGAAGGTGGAGCTCTCGCCGTACGACCTCAACCGGGGCCGTATCACCTTCCGCCTGAAGTAGAAGACCCCCGAGGCAGTTGATCGTCCGCCCCGCCGTCGCGCCCCGAGCGCGGCGGCGAGGGCAGGGCGGATCTCGCGCCCGCGCCGAACGCGTGCCGGGCGGGCCGGTGCCCCCATGCCCGCGGCGGGCGGGTCAGGGGAGCAGCAGCATGCTGTCCCCGAACTCGTGCCAGCGGTACCCGGCGGCGACGGCCTCGGCGTAGGCGGCCTCCACCAGCGGCCGCCCCGCGACGGCCTCCAGCAGCAGCAGGTGGCTCGCCTCCGGCGGGTGCAGCCCGGTCACCAGGCCGTCCACGATCCGCGCGGGCCGGCCGGGGCCCAGCACCAGGTCGGTCCAGCCGTGGCGCGGCGCCGGATCCCCGTGGTCGTCCACGGCGGTCTCGAGCGCCCGCGCCACCGTGGTGCCCACGGCGACCACCCTCCCGCCGCCGTCGCGGGTGGCCGCCACCAGACGGGCGGTGGCCGCGGGAACCCGGAGGCGCTCCGGCGCGGGCGCCTCGTGCAGCTCGTGGCTCGAGACGCCGGCGTGAAGCGTCACCGGCGCCACCGCCACGCCGCGCGCCATCAGCGCGACGAGCAGCGGCGCCGTGAACGGCCTGCCGGCGCTGGGCATCTCGGCGCTCCCCGGTCGGGTGGCGTAGACGTTCTGGAGCTCGTCGAGGGTCACGTCGCCCCGCAGGTGGGCGTAGGCGATGGGGCGGCCGTGCGCCGTCAGGTACGCCACGGCGCCCGCCGGCGGGTGCACCGTCGCGCGCCACAGGCGCCCCGGCGGGGCGCCCGGGTCGGGGTAGGGCGCGTCCAGGCGCACGACCGCGCCGCCGGAGACGCGGATGCGCTCGCCGGCGCGCACCGACGTCTCGGGGCCGCCCCCGTCGGGCCGACGCGGCTCGACGACCCACGCGCCGTCGTCGAGCGGCGCGGCGACGTGGACCACCGCGGG
>DASSBX010000223.1:0-13850 GCA_035698305.1 Miltoncostaeaceae bacterium
CCGCGCCCGCGCCGCCGCGCACGCCGCGCTGCCCGCCCCGCCGCGGCGGCGTGGCTGGGCGCGGCCGCTGTGGATCGCCGGCGCCGTAACGGGGGCCGGGGCGCTTGCGGCCCTCCTGGTGGCGCTGATCGTCGCCACCCCGACGGGCGGGGACGGGGCCCCCGCGCCGGCGTCGCTGCGGCCGGACGTCGCCGCGCTCGGCGCCGTCGGAGAGTGCGCCGACCCGCCGGCGGGCCTCAGGATCCGCTGCATCGAGGGCACGCAGGCCGTCCGCGACCGCATCCCGGCGCTGGCCGGCGCCCCGTGGCTCGTCCGCCGCGCGCAGGCGCCGGAGGCGCTGCCGTCGCTGGTGTTCCCGCCGGGCACCACATATGCGGAGGCGCTCGACGCGCTGGTCGAGAACGTCACGTTGACCGGCGGGCTCCCGCCCGGCACGACGTTGGGCGATCCGCTCCCGGGACGGACGGCGCTGCTGCGGCCCGCCGACCCGTCCCAGGGGGTCGCGATCAGCCTCGCCGCGCCGTTCGGCTACCAGCCGGACGGGCGTCCCCTCGGCCTGACGCTCACGAGCGACGACCCGGATGTGGTCTCGGAGGGGTACGTGTGGCCGGTCGGCACGCGCGTCGCGGTGCCGGACCTCCCGGCGTGCCAGGTGGTGGCCGACCGCGCCGCGGCTCCGGCCGACTGCGCCGAGGGCGAGGAGCCGGCCCTGCGCGGGCAGCGCGCGCCCGACCTGCCCGCGGTCCCGCTGCGGTCGGCGCCCGTGCAGCTGACGCTCGACCGCCTCGACGGCGGCGGGCCGCTCGCGCTCACGAGCCTGCGCGGACGGATCGTCGTGCTCGCGGCCTTCGCGTCCTGGTGCGAGCCGTGCGCCGACCAGGCCGGCGCCGTTCGCGCCGTCGCGGCGCGCTACGCGGCTGATCGCGAGGTGGCCGTGGTCGGCGTCGCCGTGAACGACGACCGGGCCGAGGCCAGGCGGTTCCTCCGGGACCACCGCCTCACCATGACCACCCTCGACGACCGCCAGGGCGAGCTCGGCGCCACCCTCGATGTCGTCGGCCTCCCGGAGACCCTGGTTCTCGACCGGGAGGGCCGGATCGCGTCCAGGCTGCCGGGCGCGCTGCTCGATGCCGGGACGGTGGAGCGGGAGGTGGAGGCCCTGCGGTGAGGCTCAGCCGGCCTCGCCGTCGAGGATGGCGCCGAGGCGCTCCAGGTCCTTCGGCAGCTGGGCGCGGACCATCGGGCCCAGGGCCGGCTCGAAGGCCTTCTTCAAGCCCCGCAGGTTGAGCTCCACCTCCATCGTGAGGAGCGTGGCGTCGTCGCCGTCGGGCGCGAACGTCACCGTCACCTGGGCCTTGCCGGACGACGTGTCGCCGCGCTCGGCGTAGCGGCGGCCCGGCTCCAGCTCGGTGACCTCCGCCTCCACGTGGCCCACGCCGCGCTGCTCCTCGGTCCAGCGGGTCCCCACCGCGACGGGCAGGGGGCCCTCGATGCGGACGTCGCTGGTGTTCTCCTGCCACTCCGGCCGGCGCGCCGGGTCGCTGAGCACGGCGAACACGCGGTCGGCGGAATGGGGGAGTCGATGCTCGACGGTCACGCGCACCGCGACATCCTGCCAGTGCTACGCACCCAATTGGGCGGCCAGGTCGACCAGATCGCCGGCGACGACGTCCCAGTCGCCGTCCGGCGCCAGGTCGGTCGTCTGTCCCGGCCCGTGCTCGGTGGGCCGCAGGACGAATGCGGTGCGCATCCCCACCGCCGCCGCCGCGTGCAGGTCGCCGTTGTGCGCCGCCACCATCATCACCTCGCCCGGCGGCAGCCTCACCAGCTCCGCGTTGCGCAGGTACGACCGGGGCTCCGGCTTGTAGGCCCCCGCCGTCTCCGCCCCCAGGATCAGGTCCCACGGCAGACCCGCCCGCCGGGCCATCGCCAGCAGCAGCGCGACGTGGCCGTTGGAGTGGGGCGCGATCACCGCCGCCGCCTTCAGCCGCAGGAGGCCGGGGACCGTGTCGGGCCACGGGTCCAGGCGATGCCAGGCGCGGGTCAGCGCGTCGCGGTCGCCGCCCGAGACCTCGTCGAAGCCGGCCTGCGCCAGCACGTCGTCGAGCGCCTCGCGGTGCAGCACGTCCAGGTCGACCCATGGCCGCGCCCCGCTGCGGACCGTCTCCATCTGGGGCTGGTAGCGCGCCCGCCACGCGTCGGCGACCGCCTCCCCGTCCACGTCGCCGCGCCCCAGCCGCGCGGCGAGCGCCGCCACCTCGCGGGCGACGGACGTGCGCCAGTCCACGCACGTCCCGAAGACGTCGAAGAAGAGCGCCTGCGGGGCCGCGGTCACGCCGGTGCGCCGGCCGCCCCCGCCCGGCGCGCCACCTCCGCGCGCACGCGGGGCGCGACCTCCGTGCCGAACAGCTCGATCGAGCGCAGCAGCGCGTCGTGGGGCATCGTCCCGACGCTCATCTGGATCAGCAGCCGCCGGTTCCCGAAGATCCGGTGCCAGTGGAGGATCTTCTCGGCGACCTCGTCGGGGGAGCCGACCGCCAGGGCACCCGGGGGCGCGCGCATCGCCTCGTACGCGGGCCGGGTCATCGCCGACCAGCCGCGCTCCCTGCCGATCTGCGTCATCGTGTGGGCGAACGGCTCGTAGAACAGGTCGGCCGCCTCCTGGCCCGACTCGGCCACGAAGCCGTGGACGTTGATGCCGACCGGGATCGACTCGGGGTGCGGGTGCCCCGTGGAACGGGCCGCCTCCCGGTGGAGCTCCACCAGCGAGCGGAACCGCACGGGCTGGCCGCCGATGATCGCGATCGCCAGCGGCAGGTGCAGGGCGCCCGCCCTCGCCACCGATTGCGGCGTGCCGCCCACCGCGATCCACACCGGCAGCGGCTGCTGCTCGGGACGGGGGTACACGCCGCGTCCGTCGACCGCCGGCGTGTGCTCGCCGCCCTCCCAGCGCAGCACCTCCTTCTCGCGCACCCGCAGCAGCAGGTCCAGCTTCTCGGCGAACAGGTCGTCGTAGGCGCGCAGGTCGTAGCCGAAGAGGGGGAACGACTCGATGAACGACCCGCGCCCCGCCATGATCTCGGCGCGACCGCCCGAGAGCAGGTCGACCGTCGCGAAGTCCTGGAACACCCGCACCGGGTCGTCGGAGCTGAGCACGCTCACGGCGCTGGTCAGGCGGATCCGCTCCGTGACCGTCGCCGCGCCGCCCAGCACCACGGCGGGCGCCGACACCGAGAAGTCGGCGCGGTGGTGCTCGCCGACCCCGAAGACGTCCAGCCCGACCCGGTCGGCCAGGCGGATCTCCTCGATGAGGTTCCGCAGCCGCGGCCCGAACCCGATCGTCTCGCCCGTCGCCGGGTCGGGCGTCCGCTCGGCGAACGTGTAGACCCCGAGCTCCATCAGGGCTCCCGGGCGTGTGGGTGGCTCAGGCGGTCGCGGCCTCGCGCGGCATCTCGCGGCCGCACGACGGGCAGCGCCACACGGGCACCACGGAGTCCTGGGGGTACGCCTGGCCGCCGTGGATCTGATGCATCCGCATCTTGCGCTTCGTGGGGTACGTCCGCGTGCCGCAGCGCTCGCAGGGGGGCGCTTCCTGGGGGTTCGCCTCGGTGCTCATGCCGGGCAGACTACCGCCCGCGCGCCACGAGGCGCCCGTGCAGGCGCTCCAGCGTGGCGTCCGGGTCGTCGCACAGCCCCGTGTGGACGGCGGAGGGCCGTACGACCGTGCTGGCGGGCGCCACCAGCCAGTGGAAGCGGGCGTGCACGGGCATCCGCGCGATCGGCCCGGCGTCCGGGTCGCCGGCGGCGATCCGCTCCAGCCCGTCCAGGTGCGCGGCGATCGGCTCGGGGTCGGTCGCCGGGGCCAGCGCGCGGAGCCGGTCGCGGTCGAGCTCGGTGCGCAGCCCCAGGTAGTCGAGGGTGCGGGCGAACAGCACCACCCCCACGTTGATGCACTCCCCGCGCTCGGCGTCGGGCACGGCGCGCAGGATCGCGTACTGGAAGGGGCTACGCGCCGCGGGCACCCTCGGCCTCCTCCGCCAGCTCCGCGTGCCGGTCGCGCCGCCGCCGCAGGTGCTCCGCGTACGCCGCCCGCCGCGCGTCGGGCCCGGCGACGTCGGGGGTGTCGTCCAGCCAGGCGTCCGGCAGGGCGGCGACCGCCCGTGCGATCGCGCCGTCGCCGAGCCGCCCGGCCAGCCGCGCCCCCGCTGGCGCGATGGGCCCCGCCTGCGGCAGCAGCACGTGGTCGGCGATCTGGGGGAACGGCCGCGCCCAGGCGTCGCGCAGCAGCGGGTCGCCGTGGTGGGGGTAGATCGCCGCGCCATGGTCGATGAGCCACGTCCGCCCATGCCAGACGAGCAGGTTCGGGTTGTTGGCGGTGCGGTCGACGTTCTGGAGCAGGCTGTCGAGCCACACGACCTCCGCCGCCAGCTCCGGGTCGACCTCGGTGCCCGCCGCCGGCTCGTACGCCAGCGCCCCCGGTAGGAAGTCGAGGCCCAGGTTCACGCCCGGGCTGGCCTTCAGCAGGTCGCGGATCTCGGCGTCCGGCTCGGCCGCGCCCAGCTCCGGCTCGACCGTGAGGAACGCGATCACCGGCACCGGCAGACCCGCCGCCCGGGCCAGCTCGCCACCGAGCATCTCGGCCACGAGCGCCCGCGGCCCCTGGCCGGCGCCGCGGAACTTGAGGACGTAGAGGCCGTCGTCGTCGGCCTCCACCAGCCCCGGCAGCGACCCGCCCTCGCGGAACGGCGACACGTAGCGGGTGGCCCGGACCGTCGCGGGCCCGGTCTCCGTGGCGGCCGTCATGCCGCGACACTACCGGGGGTACCCTCGCGCCATGCGGACGGTGATCGCCGGCGGCGGGATGGTGGGCCTCACGCTCGCGCGGCTGCTGCGCGCGTACGGCGAGCAGCCGCGCGTGCTGGAGCGGATGCCGGCCGGCGTCTACCAGCGTCGCCCGTTCCTCCTCGGCTTCCAGGGGTTCCCGACGCTGGAGGAGCTGGGCCTGCTGGAGCGGGTCCGGGCGGGCGGCCGCGACATCGCCCCCGGCGCGGACGGCGTCCCCGTGGCCGTGTGCATCGAGGTGGGGAAGCTCCTCGCCACCATCGGGGAGGGGGTGCCGGTGGAGCACGAGTGCGCCGTCACCGGCCTCGTGCGCGACGCGGCCGGCCGGGTCACCGGCGTCGTCGCCGACGGCCCCGGCGGCACGGAGGAGATCGCCGCCGACCTGGTCGTCGCCTGCGACGGGATGAACTCGCCGGTGCGCGCCATGGCGGGCCTCGAGGCGCAGGTCCAGGCCCTCGCCGACGCGACGCTCACCTGGATGAGCCCCGTGGTGATGGCGGACCGCTCCTTCGGGATGCGGTACCTGTCGGACGGCGGCCAGATGGGGCTCATGGGGTGGCCGGAGGGCTCGGCCGGCTGGCGCACCATCGACCGGGTGGGGCGCGAGGCCGCGATGGCCCCGGGCGTCGAGGCGTTCCGGGCGTCGTTCGCGGCGCTCATGCCCGAGGCGGCGGAGGCCCTGGAGGGCGTCACCTCCACCGACCAGCTGCTCTACCAGGAGCCGGCGGTGCTCCGCGCCGCCCGCTGGTGGGCGCCCGGGGTGGTGCTCATCGGCGACGCCGCCCACTTCTTCGGCCCCGAGACGGGTGTCGGCGCCGGCCTGGGCCTGGGCGACGCGCACGCCCTGGCGCGCGCGATCGCCGGCAACCGGGACGACCCGGACGCCGCCTGCGAGCTGTACGAGACGTGGCGCGCCCCCGTCATCCGCCCCTACGAGGCCGCCGACCCCGCCGCCGGGCGGATGAGCGTGCCGAACGTGGAGCGCCCGCCCGAGGAGCGCTGGCCGCCGGTCGCCGTGGACTAGGCTGGGCCGCGAGCCTGCGACCACCCCGAGAGGATGTCGGACCGATGGCGACCTACGACTACCGCTGCGAGCGCGACGGCGTGTTCGAGCTGACGCTCCCGATCGGCACCGCGCCGACGGACGCCCCCTGCCCGGAGTGCGGCGAGGAGGCCCCGCGCATCTTCTCCGCGCCCCTCACGACGCCGATCACGCTCGACCGGAGCGGACCCGGGGGCATGACGCCCATCCCCGCCCCGCCGGGGCGCGGCGGTCCGCCCGGGGGCGGGATGATGCCGCCGATGACCGCGCCGATGCGCGGGGGGTTCCCCCCGCACTAGGAGCCCGTCGGGAAACAAAGGTCGTGCGGCCCGCCGAGCGAAAACCAAGCGATTCGGTGGCTCGCGGCCCATGCCGATGCTGGTTGCATCGGCATTGACGCGAACGCCGAAGCGCGCCGGTTTGCAGCCGGCGGACGCGCGGCCGACTTTCACGACAGGTTCCTAGCCCATGTCGGGCCGCCGGCCGTCCCGCAGCGCCGCGACCGTGGCGGCGATCCGCCCGGCGGCCTCCTCCTCGGAGCCCGCCGCGGCGATCCACTCCACCATCCGGTTCGTCCAGTTGGTGGGGGTCCGCTCCCAGCGGGCCTTCGCGTCGGGGTCGGCCTTCAGGGCGGCGCGCAGCGCGGGCTGCGGCCGCAGGGCCTTGAGCGGGGAGTAGGCCTTCTCCCAGGCGCCCCGCTCCTTCGCGACCCGGACGGTCTCGAGACCGGCGGCGGTCATGCGGCCCTCGGCGATGAGGCGCTCCGCCGTCGCGACGTTCACCTTCGACCACTTGCTGGTGGGGCGGCGCGGCGTCCAGCGCTGCGCGTAGCGGTCGTCGTCGATCCTGCGCACCAGGCCGTCGATCCACCCGAAGCGCAGCGCCTCCTCCACGGCCTCGGCCCACGCGAGCGACGGGATCCCCGTGTGCTTCTTGTGGTACAGCACCCACACCTCGGGGGCGGTGACGTGGTGCTCCTCCAGCCACGCCCGCCAGTCGGCGACGGTGGGGAAGGGGATCGCGTCCTCGTGACCCACAGGGGTCAGGCTAGCCGGGCGCCCGGACCCGCTCCAGCGCCTCGACCACCGCGGCGTCGAACTGGCGGCCCGCCTCGCGGCGGCACTCCTCCGCGGCCTTCTCGGGCGACAGCGGCGCCGTGTAGGGGCGGGCGCTCGTCATCGCGTCCCACGCGTCGGCCACCGCCAGCACCCGCGCGCCGTCGGGGATCCGGTCGCCCCCGATCCCCTCCGGGTAGCCGCGTCCGTCGAACCGCTCGTGCAGCGAGCGCACCCACCCCACCTGCTCGGGCGTGAGCACGTCGCCCACGATCTGGGCGCCCAGGGTGGAGTGCTCCCGCACGTGGGCGAGCTCTGCCTCGGTCAGGCGGGACGGCTTGAACAGCACGGCGTCCGGCACCCCGATCTTGCCGACGTCGTGCACCAGCGCCGCCTCGCGCAGCAGCGCCTGGCGCTCGGCCGTCCACCCCATCTCCGCGACGATCCGCACCGCCAGGTCGGCGACCCGCTCGGAGTGGAGGCGGGTGGAGGGGTCGCGGGCGTCGACGGCGCGGGCCAGCGCGCGGATGGCGTTGAGCGCCTGCGCACGCTCCAGGCCCTGGGCGCGTTCCTCCGCCGACAGCGCCTCCACCACCTCGGGCGAGTAGCAGAACGACACGTTGCGGCCGTTGCCCTTCGCCCAGTACAGGGCGCCGTCGGCGAGCCGCACCAGGTCGCCGGCGTCGGTGGCCTGCGACAGCTCGGCGATGCCGATCGAGACGGTGCAGGAGATGCCGTCGATGAAGGGCCCGCCGGCGACGGCCTCGCGGGCCCGCTCGGCGGCCTTCCAGGCGTCGAGGGCGTCGCTCTCCGGCAGCAGCCAGGCGAACTCCTCGCCGCCGATGCGCGCGACCAGGTCCTCGGGGCGGGAGCGCTGCACCAGCCGGGCGGCGGTCTCGCGCAGCACCTCGTCGCCCACCTGGTGGCCGTGGCGGTCGTTCACGTCCTTGAAGTGGTCCAGGTCGATCAGGGCCAGCGCCAGCGGCCGGCGGTGCCGGCGGGCGCGCTGCACCTCGTCGCGCAGGCGCTCGTGGAACGCGCGGTGGTTCGCGAGCCCCGTCAGCGGGTCGCTCGCGGCGCGCTGCTCGGCCTCCGCCAGCGTCGCCAGCGTCCGCGCGTGCAGCCGGGCGTTCGCCAGGGCCAGGTCGGCGATGCTCATCAGGTTGCGCAGCGCGGCCCGCTCGCGGGCGGTGAAGCGACGCGGGTTGCGGAAGCCGACGAACAGGGCGCCGAGCACCCCCTCGCCCACTGAGGGGTGCTCCAGCCGCGCGGCGATGAACGCCCGCAGCCCGGAGGACCGCCCCAGCCGCACCTCCGGTGCGCCCTGGAGGTCCTCGTGCGCGACCACGCGGCCGGGCGAGTCGAGGATCGCGGCGAGCGCCTCGCGGGCGTCGCGGCCCCCCGACTGCGCCTGCAGCATCCCGCGCAGCACCGGGTCCTGCTCGGAGGTGTGCAGGACGGGGTCGCCCGGGCCGTCGGGCAGCACGATCACGGTGGCCCTGTCGGCGCCGAGCGCCCGCTGGGCCGCGGTGGTGATCGCGTCGAGGGTCGCCGCCATGTCGAGCCCGCCGCCGGCGATCGCCGCCGCCGCGTCGTCCACCGACCGCCGCCGCGCCTCGGCGGTGGCCACCGCGACACCCGCCAGCTCCGCCAGGCTCCGCAGGCGGCCGCCCGTGTCGGGGCGCACCGGCGGACGCGTCCCGTTCACGGCCACCAGCACTCCCCAGACCTCGCCGCCGAGCATGACGGGGGCCGACGCCACCGCCCCGCCGGGGGCGAGCCACTCGGTCGCGGGCTCGGCGGCGCCCTCGTCCTCCCGCCACGAGGCGACGACCTCCGAGTGCCGGCCGTCGCCCAGGCGCACGACCGCCGCCGCCGCGACGCCCAGCATCTGCGCCGCCTCCTGGCTCACCAGCGCCAGGACGTCCTCCGGCTCGGCGCCCGACGCGGCCAGGGTCGCCGCCCGGCGCAGCGCCGCCTGCTCGGCGGCGTACTCGGCGATGCGCCGCCGCTGCTCGGCGTCGCCGACCGCCAGGCGCACCAGGTCGGCCAGGTCGAGCAGCGCCCGCTCCGCGTCCGCCCCCACCGGCCCCTCGGCGCTCGTGATCGTGAGGGTGCCCCAGGTGCGGCCGTCGAGCGCGATCGGCGCCGCGAGGCCCTCGCGGTAGCCGCTCAGGGCATCGTCTCCGCCGGGGCGGGGGAGCAACCGCGTGGTGCGCCCCTCGCGGATGGCGGTGGGGGCGCCGGGCGCGGCGGGGTGGATCACGTGGCCGTCGGCGGGGGCGGGCATCCCCGGCGCCGCCCAGCTCGCCACCACCTCCCCCGAGGCCCCGTCGCCGAGACGCGCCACGAACGCCATCTGGCAACCGGTCAGCCGGGCCGCCTCCTCGCAGATCAGGCCCAGCATGTGGACGGGCGGCGTGCCGGCGGCGATGGCGGTCGCCACCCGCCGCAGCGCCGTCTGCTCCTCGATGCGGCGCTCGACGTCGCGGCGGTCCTCCGCGTTGGCCACCGCCAGCGCCACCAGGTCGGCGAAGGCGGCCAGGCGGGCCTCGGCGTCGCGCGGCAGGCCGGGCGCGCCGGACGCCGCCGCCAGGACCGCGCCCCACAGCCGCCCGGCGGTGCGCACCGGGGCCGCGACCCCGCAGCGCAGGCGGCCGCGGACGCTGTGGACGTCGGCCCGCTCCGCGGCGGAGAGCTCGTCCAGGTCCACGCGGGCGGGGACGCCGGTGTCGCGGACGCGGGCGACCGGACCGGAGCCCTCGAGCGGGACGCGCGTCCCCGCCGTCGTCCCCGGGTCGCCCCACGCGCCCACGGCGACCGCGTCGCCGCCGTCGAAGCGCCACACCACGCCGGCCTCCACGGCGAACAGCGCCGCCACCTCGCGGGCGACGATCCCGAAGACCTCCGCCGGGTCGGCGCCGGACGCCACCACCTTCGCCACCCGGTGCAGCGCGCCGGTCTCGGCGAGCGCCGACCGGAGCGCGCGACCCGTTGCTGGAAACCCGCCGCCGGGCTCGATCACGGCTTGTGTCCCGTGGAGGTCAGGAACGACCCGCGGACTATTGCGAAATCCGCCGTTCCGGTCCACCCGGCCCAGGCTCCCGCCCGCCGAGGCGATGGGCCTCGACCGCGCGGGCCCACCCCTCGGGCAGCACCGGCCAGCGGCGCAGCGCGTCGGCGTGCCGCAGGTACCAGACCAGGTCGGCCCGCGCGCGCAGGCGGGGGTCGGCGCCCGGGTCGGAGGGGGCCGGCTGTGCGGATGGGGGGTTCACCGCCGACATTCTTGCCCACCGCCGCAGGCGCCCGGTAGCATCCGGTGACGTCGCCGCACGGCCATTCGCCCTGCTCGCGACGGCCATTCCACGGGGCATCGGCCGTGCTTCCGGCGGGTCCGGAACGGACCCCGGTCGGACCGCGGCCCGGAGTCGGGCGAGCAAGGGGGAGACTTGGCGAGAAAGAGCGTGGTGATCCGGCTGGCCGGCGAGTCCGGCGAGGGGGTCATCTCCTCCGGCGACATCCTCACGCAGGCGGCGGCCCGCGGGGGGTACTGGACCCAGACCTTCCGCACGTACCCCGCGGAGATCAAGGGCGGCCCGTGCATGTACCAGGTGCGCATGGGCGACGAGCAGATCTACAGCCACGGCACGGCGGTCGACCTGCTGGTCTGCTTCAACCAGGAGGCGTGGGAGCTCCACTGGGACTCCCTCGGCCCCGAGGGGGTCATCCTCTTCGACGAGACCGCGGTCGAGATCCCCGAGGAGTACCGGGACCGCGCGCGCCCGGTCCGCATGGAGAAGCTCGCGAAGGAGATCGGCGGGTCGCTCCGCGCGAAGAACATGGTCGCCGTCGGCGCGGTCGCCGGCGTCATCTCCTTCAACACCACGCCCATCGAGGAGCTGGTGCTCCGCCGGTACGCCCACAAGCAGGGCGTGGCCGACGCGAACATCGCGGCGCTCCGTGCCGGCGGCGACGAGTCGGCCGACCTGAAGGGCGTGCTCGAGATCGTCGAGCCGGTGGAGGTCGAGGCCGACCGGATCCTGTTGTCCGGCAACCAGGCGATCGCCGTCGGCGCGGTGGCGGCCGGCGTCCGGTACTTCGCCGGCTACCCGATCACCCCGGCATCCGACATCCTGGAGTGGCTGTCGGCAAAGCTCCCGCAGGTGGGCGGCATCACGATCCAGTGCGAGGACGAGATCGCGTCGATCTCCAGCGTCCTCGGCGCCTCCTACACCGGCGCGAAGGCCATGACCGCGACATCGGGTCCGGGCCTGTCGCTCATGACGGAGATGCTCGGCTACGCCGGCACCGCCGAGATCCCGTGCGTCGTGATCGACGCGCAGCGCGGCGGCCCCTCCACGGGCCTGCCCACCAAGACCGAGCAGTCCGACCTGCAGCACGCCCTCTACGGCGGGCACGGCGAGGCACCCCGCGTCGTGATCGCGCCGATCACCGTGGAGGACTGCTTCTGGTCCACGATCGACGCGTTCAACTACTCGGAGCGCTTCCAGGTGCCGGTGATCCTGCTCACCGACCAGGGGCTCGCCACCCGGATGGAGGTCATCCACAAGCCCGACACCGAGAAGGTCGAGCTGTGGGAGCGCGCCACGTCGGCGGGGGTCGACGGGTACAAGCGCTACGCCCTGACCGAGGACTCCATCTCGCCGATGGGCATCCCCGGCGAGGAGGGCGGCCAGTACGTCGCCACCGGCATCGAGCACGACGAGCTCGGCCACCCGGCCTACACGCCCGAGAACCACGTGGCGATGCAGACCAAGCGGTGGGCGAAGCTCGCCCCGCTCGCCAACGGCCTCGTCCGCCACGAGACGCACGGCGACGAGACGCCCGACATCGCCCTGATCGGCTTCGGCTCCACGTACGGCCCGGTCCGCGAGGCGGTGGACCGCGCCCGTGAGGAGGGGCGGTCGGTGGGCCTGTTCTTCCCGCGCGTGCTGGGGCCGTTCCCGGTCGACCAGGTCAAGGCCTTCACGGCCAACGCGTCGCGCGTGCTCATCCCGGAGATCAACTTCTCCGGCCAGCTGGCCCGCCTCGTGCGGGCCGAGTGCGGCCTGGAGGTCGAGAGCCACGCCAAGTGCGACGGCCTGCCCTTCACCGCGGAGGACGTCCTCGACATCATCATGGAAAGGATCCCGAGTTGAGCACCGCTCCCGCCGCAAAGCGCAAGCCCGCCGACTACAAGTCGGACCTGAAGCCGATCTGGTGCCCGGGCTGCGGTGACTTCGGGGTCCTCGCCTCCCTGTACCGCGCGTTCGCCGAGTTGGACCTGGACCCCGCGAAGACGGTGGTGGTCTCCGGTATCGGCTGCTCCAGCCGGCTCCCGGGCTTCGTATCCACCTACGGGTTCCACTCCCTCCACGGCCGGCCGCTGCCGGTGGCGATGGGCGTGAAGCTCGCGAACCCGGACCTCAACGTGATCGCGGTCGGCGGCGACGGCGACGGCTTCGCGATCGGCGCCGGCCACTTCCCGCACGCGGCCCGCCGCAACGTCGACATCACCTACCTGGTGATGGACAACGAGATCTACGGCCTCACCAAGGGCCAGGTGTCGCCGACGTCCCTCACCGACCAGAGGGCGCCCTCCACCCCATGGGGGAACCTGGAGACGCCGCTCAACACCCTGGCGTTCGCGGTGGCCTCCGGCGCGACGTTCGTCTCCCGCGGCGCGTCGTTCAACACGAAGGCCCTCACGGAGCTGATCGTCCAGGCGATGGAGCACAGGGGCTTCAGCTACATCGACGCCATGTCCCCCTGCGTGATGTTCAACAACCACCAGGAGGAGTGGAAGGAGCTGGTCACCGACGTCGACCCCGACCACGACGTCACCAGCAAGACCGCCGCGTTCGACCTGGCCCTGCGCGGCGGGTTCAAGCTCGGGATCCTGTACCGCGAGCAGCGGCCGACGATCAACGAGAAGTACAAGGCCCTGGTGGCGGCGGCGAAGGAGTCGAACGCCGACGCGATGCTCGAGGCCTTCAGCGCCCGCAAGGGCGCGGCGATCGGGAAGCCGGTCCTCTAGCGACCCGAGCACTGCCGGCGGCGCTCGCCGCCCTGGTCATCGCCGTCCTCGCCGCGTCCTGCGGCGGGGGCGGCGACGACGGCCGTCGCACGGACGCGACGACCCCCGGCGCGCAGGCGTTCACGCGCGGCCCGTACCTCACCCGCATCGGGACATCCTCCGCGCGCCTGCGGTGGGTCGCGCCGGCGGGCTCCCGCGTGACCCTGACCGCCCGCGCCGACGACGGCCAGGTGGTCTCGGCGGCGGGCGGCACGTTCCGGGGCCTGCGCCCCGACACCCGGTACGCGTGGACGGCGTCGGTGGACGGCGCCGCCGCCGCATCCGGCGCGTTCACCACGGCGCCGCGCGACCTGTCCCGCGGGGTCGACCTGATCGTCTTCGCCGACTACGGCGCGCCCAACGACGACAGCCACGCCGTCGCCCGCCTGGCGGGGGAGCAGGACGCCCGCCTGATGATCACCGGCGGCGACAACACCTACATCGCGACGTTGCCGCAGCTGCTGGACGTGAACCTGTTCGGCCCGCTGCGCGACGCGCTGTCGGGGGCGCCCAACTACGGGACGGTGGGCGACCACGACATCCCGTTCCCGGCCGGCCAGGACGCCCTCGCCGAGGCGCTGGAGTGGCCGAACCGCGGGGAGCGCTACGACCTGCGCTACGGCCCCGTCCAGGTGGTTGCCCTCGGGCTCGGCGCCGACGTCGACGACGTGGCGTTCGCCCGCCGCGCCCTGGCGCGCCCCGGCCCCCTGGCGCGGTTCGTGGTGACCCACCGGCCGGTCGCGGCGGGCAACCCGCTGCTGCCGGTCATCGCCGCCGCCCCGGTGACCGCCGTCCTGGCCGGGCACCTGCACGCGTACGAGCGCCGCGTCGTCCC
>DASSBX010000224.1:0-3203 GCA_035698305.1 Miltoncostaeaceae bacterium
TGGTGCTCGTGCACGACGCCGCCCGGCCCCTGCTGACGTCGGAGCTGGTCGACGCCGTGCTCGACGGGGTGGAGGGCGCCGACGGCGCGATCGCCGCCGCCCCCGCGGCCGACACGCTCAAGCGCGCGGGCGAGGGCGGCCTGATCGAGGACACCGTCCCCCGGCAGGGGTTGTGGGCGGCGCAGACGCCGCAGGCGTTCCATCTGCCCACGCTCGTCGCCGCCGTCGAGGCGGCCGACGCGGCGGGCACCCTGGCCGCGGCCACCGACTGCGCGTCGCTGGTCGAGGCGGCGGGCGGGCGCGTGCGCCTGGTGGAGTCCCGCGCCCCCAACCTGAAGGTGACCACCCCTGCGGACGCGACGCTGGCGGAGGCGCTGCTCAGAGCACGCTGAGGCGACCGCTAGGATCCGCCGTCGTGCTGACGGACTACCACATGCACCTCCAGCCCGACGGCGTCGAGCCGCGGGAGCGCCAGGCGGAGGGGTGGGAGGCCGACGGCGGGCACCTGTCGGCCGCGTGGATCGGCCGCTACGTCGCCCGGGCCCGCGCCCGCGCGGTCCAGGAGATCGCGATCACCGAGCACGTGTACCGCTTCGCCGAGGCGCACGCCTGGCTCGACGACCCGTTCTGGCGCGAGGAGTCCACCGAGGACGCCGACGCGTACTGCGACGCGCTGGTCGCGGCCCGCGAGGAGGCCGGCCTGCCGGTGCTGGTGGGCGTCGAGATGGACTGGCTCCCCGGTCGCGCGGCCGAGATCGCCGCGTTCCTCCGCGGGCGGCCGTTCGACGTGGTGCTCGGATCCGTCCACTTCATCGACGGGCGGGCGATCGACGACCCCACCGCCGACGACCGCGACTGGCTGCCCGTCGACGACCTGTGGACCCGCTACCTCGAGCACCTGACCGACGCCGCCTCCTCGGGGCTGTACGACGTGATGTCCCACCCGGACCTGCCGAAGGTGTTCGGCCGCCGCATCCCGGCGCGCCTCGCCCCGATGCTCGACGACGCGGTCGCCGCCATCGCCGACGCCGGCGTGGCGGTGGAGTGCTCGTCGGCGGGGCTCCGCAAGCCGGTGGCCGAGCTGTACCCCGAGCCGGGGCTGCTGGCGCGCTTCCACCGCGCCGGCGTGCCCGTGACGCTGGCGAGCGACGCGCACGCGCCGCGGGACGTGGCCCGCGACTTCGCCACCGCCGTGGCCGCCCTGCGGGGAGCCGGCTACGAGACCATCACCCGCTTCTCCGGGCGCGAGCCGAGCCAGGTGCCGCTGCGATGGAGCTGAGAGCCCGTCTCTCGACGGCGGCCTCGGCCGCCCGCACGCTGCAAACCGTCGCGATGCGGCGTCCTCGGTCGGGGCGATGCGACCCCGGCATCGCACCCTCCCTGCGTCCTTGCCTCGCTCGGTTTTCGCGGCAGGGCGACCGAGGTCCGTCGTGAGCCGGGCTCTGAGGATCGGCGCCGGCCTCGACGCCCACCGCTTCGGGCCGGGCCGGCCGCTGATGCTCGGGACGATCGAGGTCGAGCACCCCGAGGGGCTGGTGGGCCACTCCGACGGCGACGTGGTGGCCCACGCCCTGTGCGACGCGCTGCTCGCCGCCGCCGGGGAGCCCGACATCGGCGCCCTGTTCCCCTCCGGCGCCCCCGAGTGGCAGGGCGTCTCCGGCGCCCGGATGCTCGAGGTGGTGCGCGACCGGGTCCGCGCCGCGGGGTTCGTCCCCGTCAACGCGCACGCGATCGTGCTGTGCGAGCGCCCGCGGGTGTCGCCGCACCGTGCGGCGATGGAGGCCGCCCTCACCGGCATCCTCGGCGCCCCCGCGACCGTCCATGCCACCACCACCGACGGGCTCGGCGCGCTCGGGCGCGCCGAGGGGATCGCCTGCCACGCCACCGCACTGCTGGAGACCGCATGAGCGACGACACCGGCGTCCGACTCCACTCGACGCTCACCAAGCGCAAGGAGCCCCTGGTGCCGGGCGAGGACGGCACGGTCGGGATCTACTTCTGCGGCCCCACCGTCTACGGGCGCATCCACATCGGGAACGCGCGCCCGTACGTGGTCTTCATGGTCCTCAAGCGCTACCTGGAGCGGCGCGGCACCCGGGTCCGCCTGGTCTCCAACCTGACGGACGTGAACGACAAGATCTACGACGCCGCCAGGGCCGAGGGGGTGCCGAGCGGGGAGCTGGCCACGCGCTACGGCGACGCGTACATCGCCGACACCGACCGCCTGGGGCTGGGGCGCCCCGACGTCGAGCCCCTGGTCACGGAGACGATCCCCGAGATCGTCGCCCTGATCGCCGACCTGGTGGAGAAGGGTCTCGCCTACCCCTCCGACGGCGACGTCTACTACCGCGTGGAGCGCTTCCCCGGCTACGGCCGCCTCTCCGGCCGCCGCCTGGACGAGATGACCTCGACCGATCCGGGCACCGGCAAGGAGTCGCCCCTCGACTTCGCCCTCTGGAAGGGCGCCAAGGAGGGGGAGGACACCTCGTGGGACTCGCCGTGGGGGCCGGGGCGCCCCGGCTGGCACATCGAGTGCTCGGCGATGGCGGAGAAGACCCTCGGGCTCGGCTTCGCGGTGCACGGCGGCGGAATCGACCTGGTCTTCCCCCACCACGAGAACGAGATCGCCCAGTCCGAGGGGGCCCGCGGCGGCGACATGGCGCACATCTGGATGCACAACGAGATGCTCGAGCTCGGCGACGAGAAGATGTCGAAGAGCATCGGCAACATCGCCCCGCTCTCCGAGGTGCTCGACCGCTGGCCGGCCGAGGTGGTGATCGCGTTCTTCCTGACCAGCCACTACCGGTCGAAGCTGCCGTTCACCGAGGAGCGGATGGCGCAGGCCCAGGCGGTGGTCGACCGGCTCGCCAACGCGCTGCGGACGCTGGACCAGGCGGTCGCGTCGCGGCCCGAGGAGGGGCACGACCCGGACCTGTCGCGGACGGTGGTGGAGGGGCGCGAGCAGTTCTTCCGGGCGCTGGACGACGACTTCGGCACCCCGGAGGCGTTCGCCGCCCTGTTCGAGATGGTCCGCGGCACCAACCGGGCCGTCGCCGCGGGGACCGCCGGCGCCGCCCAGCTGCGGGAGGCCCGTCACGAGCTGGCGGAGCTGCTCGACCTGCTCGGCCTGGGGCGGATCGGCGCGGGGGCGGCGGACGACTCGGCGCCCGCCGAGGTGATGACGCTGGTCCAGGAGCGCCAGG
>DASSBX010000225.1:0-2443 GCA_035698305.1 Miltoncostaeaceae bacterium
GTCGGGGTCGGGCCGCGGGCCGTCCGCGCCCGGACCCACCAGCAGCACCAGGTCGTGGTGGCCCCCGGCGGGAACGACGATCCCGGCCTCCAGGCGGGCGCCGTCCACCCGCTCCACCACGCGCGCGCCGGGCGCGCCCCACAGGCGCACGTCCAGGCCGCCGGTCGTGCCCGCCCACGACCCGTCCTCCCGCCCCTCCACGGCGAACGGGTGGCGGTCGAACCCGGCGCGGGGCTCCAGCCGGACGTCGACGCGCGCCTCGCCCGCCACCGCCAGGACGCGCCGCAGGATCACGGCCGTGTCCGCCGCCGCGGGACGGGCCAGCGCGTCGCGGCACTCCACGGTGCCGTCCTCGGTGACCCACCGCCCCCGCCACACGAGCGACGACGCCTCGTAGTGACCGCCCCACGTGGACCGCCCCACCGGCGACACCGCGAACGACGACCGCCCGCCGTGCAGCGCCGAGAACACGGCGTCCGACTCCCAGGAGGGCGCGCAGAGCCACACGACGTCCCCCGCCGGCCCCACCAGCGCCCCGCGCCGGCCGTCCGCGATGACGGCGTACTCGCGGAGCGGGGCGACGGGGGAGCTCAGCGGCCCGGCCCTCCGACGAGACCCGGCGCTACGCCGCGCCGACCAGCACGCCCGCGGTCGCGGCCGCGCGCAGCGCGGCGAGGTCGGGCAGCAGCACCGTCCGGCCCCGGCACACCACCGTCCCCCGGCGGCGCAGGCGCAGCAGGGCCGCCGTCACGCCCTCGCGGGACGCGCCCACCAGCGTGCCCCACTGGCTGTGCGACAGCTCGAGCGTCAGGCGCACGCCCTCGTTGGTCACCACCCCGTGCCGCATCGCCAGGCGCCGGAACAGCCCCATCAGCCGGTCCTCCACGCGCATCTCGCACAGCACTCCCGCCGCGGCGGCCGCCTCCTCCAGCTGGGAGGCGAGGCCGCGCACGATCTGCACGCCGAGCCGCGGCGCCCGCTCCATGAGCACGGCGAGGCGGCGCGGAGGGACCGCCGACACCCACGCGTCGGCGATCGGCACCAGCGCGGACGCGCCCTGCCGCACCGGGTAGACGTCGCCCGGCTCGAGCAGCGCCGCCGCCACCCTGCGGCCCCGCGCCGTGGGGCACATCACCGCGACGATCCCCCCGCGGATGATCACGAGCTCGGTCTCGGCCTGGGGGACGGGGCTGGGATGGCCGCAGCGCCAGGGCAGCGCGGGGAAGGCGGCCTCGAGCGCGGAGTACTGGTGGGCGGCGATCCCGTCGAACGCCTCGAGGAGCCGGAACGGTTCCGGCCCGGGCGCCGCCGGTCGCCGGGTGGGGGCGGCAGGGATGGGCAATGGGTCCTCCTTCCCGTGGACGGGTATCCCGGTTGTACGTCGCGGCGCGTGAGCCGCGCGTCAAGGGACGGACCGCCGGTGTCAAGAACGCGTGAGGACGACGGGTGCGGGGCAACCGCCGGCCCCCGGCATCCCCGGCCCGCTGTTCCGACGCGCCCGGGCGGGTGAAGATCGGGGTGATGGAGGACGTCGCCGCCCACCGGTCCTCGCCGCACGTCTCCACGGGGCGACGCGCGTACGCGTGGACGGCGGCGCTCGCCGTGCTGGCCATCGGCCTCACCGCGGTGCTCGAGCACACGACGGGCGCCACGTTCTTCGGCCTGGTGCTCGTCGCCGTCGCCGTCGCCGTGTGGCTCGGGGGCCTGGGCCCGGCGCTGGCGGCGACGGCCCTCGCCGCCGTGGCGACGCTGCTGCTGCCGGTCGAGCCGACGGGGCGCACCGCCCTGTCGGACAACGAATCGCTCGTGCGGTGGGCGCTGTTCGTGCTCGCCGCGCTGGTCATCACGGGCCTCGGGCACGTGATGCGGTCGGCGCGCGACCGCGCGGAGGCCTCGGAGCGGCGGCTGGCGATCGTGAGCGCCGTCCACGAGGCGCTGGAGCCGTCGCTGGAGGTCGAGGCGCGGCTGCGGCGGCTCGCCGGGGCGCTGGTGCCGGACCTCTGCGACTGGTGCGTCGTGAGGATCGACGGCGACGACGCGGCGGCGTCGGCCCAGGCCGCGCCGCTCGACGGCCTGCCGGACGCCGGCTTCCCGGTGCTCCTGGGATTCGAGGAGGGCGCCGACGTCCCCGCCGTGGTCGCCGACGCCGCGGCGGCCGCGGGGCGCACGCCGGCGTCGGCGATCGTCGCGCCGTTCGAGGCGCGCGGCACCCGGCTCGGGGTGATGGCGTTGGCCACGTGGGACGGACGGCGGCTGGGCGCCGACGACCTGGCGGTGGCCGAGCAGGTGGCGCGCCGGGCGGCGCTGCAGGTCGACAACGCCCGGCTGTACGAGTCGGCCCGCGCGCTGTCGGCATCGCTCGAGCGGAGCGACGCGCTGAAGACGGCGATGCTGCGCGGCGTGTCCCACGAGTTCCGCACGCCGCTCACCGCCATCGCCGCCG
>DASSBX010000226.1:0-6403 GCA_035698305.1 Miltoncostaeaceae bacterium
AGGAATCGGCCGAGGGCGTCGCGCACCGCCGCCATCTCCGCGTCGTCCAGGCTCCGCTCCCGGTACTCGGGGGCGTAGCCCGCAGCGAGCAGCAGGGCGTTCCGCTCGCCGAGCGGCACGTCCAGCCGCTCGGCGAGGTGGAGCACCATCTCCCGGCTCGGCCGCGCCCGGCCGGTCTCGACGAAGCTGAGGTGGCGGCTCGACACCGCCGCCGTCAGCGCGACGTCCATCTGGCTCAGGTTCCGGCGTCGCCGCCAGCCCCGCAGCAGCGGCCCGACGCCCGCCGGGGTGGTCACCGCCATGGTCGCCACGCTACCGCGCCTCCGCCACGGCCGACGTCCCGCCGGCCTCCGCGCGACGCGGCCGGGGGAGCAGCACCGCCGGCAGCAGCACGGCGGCGGCGATCGCGGTCAGCACCACCAGGCTCGCCTCGAACGCCTGGGCCGGGCCCTGGTCGAGCCGGCCGAAGTACACGGCCCCCACGACGGCGACGCCGATCGCGTTGCCGACGTTCTGCACCGTCGAGAGCGCGCCCGACGCGGCGCCCGCCCACCGGGGACCCACGTCGGCCAGCGCCAGGGCCACCAACGGGGTGATCAGCAGCCCCATCCCCGCGCCCACCGCCGCCAGCCCGGGGGCCAGGGCGGCGATCGCCGCGTCCCCGCCGTCGCGGGCCACCACGACCAGCAGCACCGCGTTTCCGGCGGCCAGGCTCGCGGCGCCGGTCAGCACGACACGGCGCGGGTTGCGCTCGGCGAGCGCCGGCGCCACCAGCGAGGTCGCCATGTACGCCGCGGCCAGGATCGTGAACACCAGGCCGGCCGCGATCGGGTCGAGGCCGCGGCCGTCCTGGAGATAGAGGGCCAGCACCAGGAAGAACGAGGCGGCCGAGCACCAGAACACGGACTGGGTGGCGACGGCGGCGCCGAAGGCCCGCGACCGCAGCAGCGCCGGGTGCAGCAGCGGGTCGCCCCCGCGGGCGGCCAGGCGGCGCTGCCGCACGCCGAAGGCGGCCAGCAGCCCGGCGGCGCCGGTCATCGCGACCCACGTCCAGGCGGGCCAGCCCTGGGCCCGCCCCTCGATGAGCGGCACCAGCACCGCCGCCAGCCCGGCGGTCAGGAGCACGGCGCCGGTGAGGTCGAGACCGGCCCGGCCCGGCGCCCGCGACTCGGGGATGAGCCGCCCGGCGGCGAGCGCGGCGAGCCCGACCGGCACGTTGATCAGGAAGCAGCTGCGCCAGCCGAGGCCGGCGACGTCCCACTCCACCAGGACGCCGCCGACCAGCTGGCCGCTCACGGCGGCGACGCCCATCGCCAGGCCGTAGGCGGCGATGGCCGTCCCCCGGGCGGCGCCGGTGAAGGCGACGCCGATGATCGCGAGCACCTGCGGCGTCAGCAGCGCCGCCGCGGCGCCCTGCGCGAGGCGGGCCGCGACGAGGGTGCCCGCGTCGGGCGCCAGGCCGCAGAGCGCCGACGCCACGGTGAACAGCGCCATCCCCAGGAGGTACATGCGGCGACGGCCGTAGCGGTCGCCGAGGCGCCCCGACGAGACGAGCCACACGCCGGCGGTGAGGCTGTAGCCGGCCACGATCCACTCGAGGGCGGCGGGGCCGGCGCCGAGGTCGGTCTGCAGGGCGGGCATCGTGACGTTCACGATGAAGAAGTCGAGGACGACCATGACGATCCCGGCCAGCACGACCGGGAGGGCGGCCCACGGGGGCCGCGGATCTGAGGTGGCGCGCGATGTGGACATGGGCCCGATGGTCGCCCCGCCCCCGCGCACCCGCGATGACCCGCGAGGTAATGCGATCCGGGTTTTCGAGAGCGCCGGTTGCGACTGATCCCGCCAGGTAGGGGGCCCTCTTGAGCGGGGAGCCCCGATAAAGAGGGCCTCCTGACCGCCGGGATTGGTCCACGCCGTCCTCAGAAGACACCGAAGCACGGGCGTTCCGAACCGCGGGGCGTTCCGAACCGCGGGCGTTCCGAACCGCGGGCGTCCCGAACCCGCGGGCGTTTCCGAACCGCGGGCGTTCCCCGGAGGCGCCCGGCTCCCGACCGCGCTACAATGATTGCCTGACGGCAAGCAACTTTCAATGGATCGGGAGACACGTATGCCGCTGGATGACGGATCGGTGGAGCGCCTGCGCGTCGCGGTGATGCGCACCGCCCGGCGTCTCCGGGCCGCCGCGGCGGAGGAGCGGCTCACTCCGACCCAGTCCGGCACCCTCGCCACCCTGGTGCGCGAGGGACCGATGCGCGCCGGGGACCTCGCGGCCGCCGAGGCCGTGAACCCCACGATGATGTCCCGGATCCTCGGCCACCTGGAGGAGGCGGGGCTCATCGAGCGCGCCCCCGACCAGGACGACGCTCGCAGCACCGTGGCCCGCGCCACGCCCGCAGGCAGGCGCCTGCTCGGGCGCCTGCGGACGCGCCGCGCCGCCGTGCTGCGCGAGCGGCTCGACCACCTCGCGCCGGAGCACGTCGCGGCGCTGAAGGCCGCGCTGCCGGCCCTCGAGGCCTTGGCCGAGATGGACCGTGCGCCCGCGTGAGCGCGTGGGCCGACGGCACGTTCGCCGCACTCCGAACCCCCAACTACCGCCGCTACTTCGCCGGCCAGGCCGTGAGCCTGATCGGCACGTGGATGCAGACGGTCGCCCAGGGCTGGCTGGTGCTCGAGCTCACCGGCTCCGGCATCGCCCTCGGCCTGGTCGCCGCGGCCCAGTTCGCGCCGCTGCTGATCCTCGCGCCCTACGGCGGCCTGCTGGCCGACCGCATGGACAAGCGGCGCCTGCTCGTCGCCACCCAGTCCGCGCTGGGGCTCATCGCGTTCACGCTCGGCGTCCTGGTGGTCTCCGGCGCCGTGGAGCTGTGGATGATCGTGGCGCTCGCCTTCGCGCTGGGCGTGACGACCGCCGTCGACAACCCGGCGCGGCAGGCGTTCGCGCAGGAGATGGTGGGGCCGTCGCGCGTCCGCAACGCCGTCACCCTCAACAGCATCCTGGTCAACACCGCGCGGGCGGTGGGCCCGGCGGCCGCCGGCATCCTGATCGCCACGGCCGGCACGGGCGTGTGCTTCCTCATCAACGCGGTCAGCTACATCGCCGTGCTCGCGGCCCTCATGTCGATGGACGTGTCCGAGCTCAGGCCGTCGCCGCGCGCGGAGCGCGCCCGCGGTCAGGTGCGCGAGGGTCTCGCCTACGTGGCCCACACCCCCGACCTGCTGGTGCCGCTGATCATGCTCGCGCTCGTCGGGACGCTCACCTACGAGTTCTCGGTCGTGCTGCCGCTGCTGGCGAAGGCCTTCGGGGGAGGGCCCGGCACCTACGGGCTGCTCACCTCCGCCATGGGGGCCGGCGCGATCGTCGGCGGCCTGCTGGTCGCCGGCCGGGGCGCCACCGGTCTGCGCCCGCTGACGTCCGCCGCCGCCATGTTCGGAACCGCCGTGCTCATCACGGCCGCCGCGCCCACCCCGATCGTCGCGGCCGCGGCCCTGGTGGTCGTCGGCGGCACCAGCATCGCCTTCCTCGCCACCGGCAACAGCACCCTCCAGCTCGCGGCCGACCCGCGGTTCCGCGGGCGCGTGATGGCCCTGTGGGCCGTCGCGTTCCTGGGCAGCACGCCGCTCGGCGCGCCGATCATCGGCGCCGTCTCCGAGTACATCAGCCCGCGCGGCGGGCTGGTGGTCGGCGGCGTGGCGTGCCTCGCGGCGGCGGCGATCGGGATGCTCGCCCAGTCGCGCGGCCGTGGCCGCACCGAGCCGGACCGCGCGCCGGCCTGATCGCCGCGGAGCGCGATCTGCAACGGCAGAAACGCGGATCCGGCCCGATCCGCAACGCGGAGGCCTTTACCTCCGCTGCCCTGCGTGCGTGAGTCGGGGCCACGGCCCGCCGTCGGGCCCGTCGCCCGGACGCCACGCACAGGAGGAATTCAATGGGCCTCAGCCAGAAGCCGCGAGTCCGAATGCGCCGGATCGGCGCCCTCATCGCGATCGGCGCGGTGGGCGCCGCGGGCGCAGGGATCGCCGCCAACGCCGGCGCGCAGGGCACCGGCACCGCGTTCACCTGCAACAACAAGATCGCCACGATGGTCGGCACCAACGCCGGGGAGACCATCACCGGGACCGCCGGCGACGACGTGATCGTCGCGCTCGCCGGCAACGATCAGGTCAACGGCGGCGGCGGCAACGACACGATCTGCCTGGGCGACGGGGACGACAGGGCCAACGGCGGGGCCGGCAACGACTGGGTCCTCGGCGAGAACGGCAACGACCGCATCGTCGGCAGCACCGGTGACGACGTCGCGTTCGGCGGCGCCGGCAACGACCGGCTCGACCTGGGCGCGGGCAACGACGCCGGCAACGGCCAGGACGGCAACGACACCGTCCTCGGCGGCGCGGGCAACGACCGCCTGATCGGCGGCCAGGGCATCGACACCGTGTCCGGCGACGCCGGTCGCGACAACATCTTCGGCGGCGACGGACGCGACTCGCTGAACGGCGGCGCCGGCATCGACACGATCTCCGGCCAGGACGGCGCCGACACGATCGACGGCGCCCAGGCGGGCGACAAGATCAACGGCGGTCCGGGCGAGGACACCATCAACGGCGGCCCGGGGGCCGACCGGATCCGTGGCGGCGGCGCCGGCGACAAGCTCTTCGGCAACGCCGGCAGGGACACCCTGTTCGGCGAGGGCGGCAACGACCGGCTGAACGGCGGCGCGGCGCGCGACCGCGGCAACGGCGGGACGGGCACCGACAGCTGCAGGGCCATCGAGATCGCGACCAGCTGCGAGAACGAGGTCTGACGGACGGATGACGTCGACGCATCCGGGCCCCGCGGGGCCCGGATGCGGCGTCAGCCGCAGGCCCTGACGGTCAGCTGGGCCTGATCGCGGGCCGAGCGCCCCGGGCCCTCCGCGGCGGTGAGCCGCACCAGGTACTGGCCCGGCCGGGTCACGCGGAATCGCAGGACGTGGGCGCCGGGCCCCAGCCGGGCGCCGGGCCGCGCGACGGGCCGCCCCGACCGCGTCGCGACCACCATCGACACGGTGGCCCGCCGCGCCAGGCCCAGCCGCACCGCGACCCCGCGCGGGGGGCACGCGACCCGCACGTGGGTCATGATCCCGGCCTCGCCGCGCTGGACGGCGCGCCGGAGGTTCGCGCCGACGATCCGCGACGCGCCCGGACGGACGGGCGCGGGGTCGGTCGCGTCGATGAAGCGCACCCGGCCACCGTTCGTGTCGGCCACCAGGATCCCGCCGCCGGCGGGCACCGCCACGCCGCGGGGGAGCCACAGCGTCGCGTCGGCCGCCGGTCCCCCGTCGCCGGAGAAGTTGCCCGTGCCGGTCCCCGCGACGGTCGTGACGGCGCCACCGGGCCGCACGCGCAGCAGGCGGTTGACGCTGGTGACCAGCAGACCGCCGTCCGGCGTCTCCGCGACCCCGGCGGGCCGCGGGATCGTCGCGGCGGTGGTGATCGTGCCGTCCGCGGCGACGCGCCGGATGCGGCCCGAGCCGTCGGCGATCAGGAACCCGCCGTCCGCCGCCGCCGCGACCGCCCGCGGCCGGTTGAGCCGCGCCGCCGTCGCGGGGCCGCCGTCGCCCGCGAAGCCGCGGACGCCGGTGCCGGCGGCGACGGTCACCGCCCCGGCCCGATCGACGTGGACCACCCGGTTCTCGAGATCCTGGACCACCAGCACCCCGCCGTCGGCGACGGCGGCCACGCCGTCGGGCGCGGTGAGCTGCGCGAGCGTCCGGATCGTGCCGCCCGGCTCGACCAGCCGCACCCGGTTGTTGCGCTGGTCGGCGATGACGATCGCGCCGTCCGCCAGGGCCGCGACGCCCGTGGGCGTGTCGATCCGCGCGTTCGTCGCGGGGCCCCCGTCCCCCGAGAACCCGCCACGCCCGGCGGCGGAGCCGGCGACGGTGCGGATGACCCCCGCCGGCGACACCCGCCGGATGCGGTTGCCCTCGCCCTCCGCCACCAGATAGCCGCCGTCCGGCAGCGCGGCGACGTCGGTCGGGAAGGCGATGCGCGCGAGGCCCGCCGGCCCGCCGTCGCGGATCGGCGGCGGCACGGTGATGAAGGGGAGGGCGAACCCGCCCGCGCCGGCCACGCTGAAGATGCGCCCTGTGGCGGCGGTGCACGGCGACGCCGCCACCAGCGCCGCGCCCGCGGCGACGGCGGCGAGCCCCACCAGGTGGCGGGAGCGTGCCACGGGGCCACCGTACCCCCGGGCCGGACGCGCGGAGGTCCCCGCCGGGTGACGGGGACCTCCGGCCGTGCCGGGTGCCGGGGCGGCTACTCGTACTGCAGCGCCCGCAGCACGTCGAGGCGGGCGGCGCGCCGCGCCGGGGCCACGGCGGCGATGACGCCGACCACCACCGCGACCAGGACGAACGCCGCG
>DASSBX010000227.1:0-9359 GCA_035698305.1 Miltoncostaeaceae bacterium
CGCCCGTCGCGCAGCGCGACGACGCGGTCGGCCGCGGGCCGCCCGCGCTCGGGACGGTGCTCGCCCAGCACCACGCCCGCGCCGGCGTCGGCCAGCGCGCGCAGCGAGGCCACCAGGGCGTCGGCGGCGGCCTCGTCGAGCTGGGAGGTGGGCTCGTCCAGCAGCAGCAGGGACGGCGCCGGGGCGAGCACCGCCGCCAGCGCCACGCGCTGGCGCTCGCCGCCCGAGAGCGTCCCGATCGCCCGGCCGCGCAGGTGGCCGGCGCCCGCCAGGTCCAGGGCCTCCTCCACCCGCGACGGGATGCGGGCGGGGTCGACGCCGGCGCTCTCCAGGCCGAACGCGACGTCGCGGTCCACCGTCCCCAGCACCGCCTGGGCCTCGGGGTCCTGGAACACCATCCCGGCCGCGCGGCACACCCGGGCGGGCGGCGCGGTGAGGGTGTCGAGGCCGTCGACGACGACCCGCCCCTCGAAGCGACCGCCATGGAAGTGCGGCACCAGCCCGCACATCGCGCGCAGCAGCGTCGACTTGCCGCCGCCCGACGGCCCCTCCAGCAGCACCACCTCGCCGCGCGCGACGCGCAGGTCGATCCCGTCGAGGGCGGGGCGGGGCGACGCGCCGTAGCGGAACCGGAGGCCGCGGACGTCCGCGAGGACCGCGACGGAGGTCATCGGCGCAGCGCCCACGCCGCCGCGCAGAGGCCCGCCAGCGCGGCGGCGGCCACGCCGGCGCCGGGCCCCGGCAGCGGGTCGGGCGTCGGGTAGAAGCTGTAGTCGGCGAGGCCCAGGGCCAGCGTCGCCAGGGCCAGCCCGCACATCGCGACGCCGATCAGCAGGGCCGCGACCTCCCGGGGGCGGTAGGGGGCCTCGGCCACCCGCGTCCGCTGCCCGGCGCCGTACCCGCGCGCCGTCATCGCCTCGGCCACGTCGAGGCCGCGCTCCAGGCTCGACCCCAGCAGCGGCAGCGCCAGCGGCGCGGCCGCGCGGGCGCGGGCCGTCCACCGCCCGTCGGCCAGCGACACGCCGCGCAGGCGCGCCGCCTCGGAGATGGCCCGGGCGTCGCGCTCCAGCGTCGGCAGCAGCCGCGCCGCCAGGGCGCAGGTGAGGGCCGACCGGGGGGCAACCCGCGCGACCTGCGCCTGCAGGCGGTCGGCGTCCATGTGGGCGAGCAGCGCGCCGACGAGGGCGGCCACGGCGAAGAGCCGCACCCCGGCCGCCAGCCCGGCGAGGATCTCCTCGACGGTGATCTCCGTGTCGATGAGCGCCAGCTCCGGGCCCCGCCAGATGATCAGGTTGCCCTCGGCCGAGACGAACGGGTTGAACAGCGCCAGCGTCAGGCCGCTGATGGCGCCGCCGATCAGGAACCAGCGGCTGGGGCGCCCCGGCGCCGTGGCGAACAGCACCAGCGCGCCGGCGGCGAGCGCCGTCAGCACCAGCGGGTCGTCGGTCGAGAAGGCCAGGACGATGGCGCCCAGGGCCAGGGTCACGAGCGGCCCGGGCGGGCGCCGCCCTGCGCTCACGGCGCCCGTCCGCCGGCGCGCAGCACGTTCCCCTCCCCGTCGAGCGCGACCGCGTACGTCAGGCGGACCATGGCCGGGTCGCGGGCCAGGGCCTCCGCCGCCGCGCGGGCGGCGTCCGCGTCGAGCCCGGCCACCACCAGCAGCGCGCCGTCCGCCGGCACCGGCCCGGTGGGGACGGCGGCGATGAGCGCGCGCGCCCCCGGCACCGGCGTGCGCGGCCCGTCGGGGCCGAGCGCGAGGACGGCACCGTCCGCGATCGTGACCGTCAGGCCCGCGCGGTCGGGATCGGCCAGGGCCTCGCGCCACACGGGGTCGCGACGGGCGATGTCGTCGCTGGCGCCCACCCGGACGCGGAACGACGGGTCTCCCCCCTCCACGAGCCGCGCCCCGGCCTCGCGCAGCGTCGCGTCCAGTGGCGGGTCGGCCGACACCTGGGGCCCGCGGCCGCCCGGCAGGGCCCACGGCGCCGGCCACGTGCCCACCATCGCGGGCGCCTGCTGCAGGTCGCCCCAGTCGCGGTGGTCCCACCACGCGACGTCGCCGTCGTGGAGCGTCACGTCCTTCGCGCCCACCGCCGCCACGAGCCCGTTGACGGAGAAGAACCAGTCGCGGGTCCCCGCCTGGTCGCTCTCCAGGCCGAGCATCGAGCGGATGTACGCCCCCGCGTAGGCGGTGCGCACGTCGGTGGCGCCGCGGGTGGCCCGCATCACCGACTGGTCGGGCTCAACCCTCGTGCTGAGCAGCTCCCGGGCGCCGTAGCCGGCCGTCGCCACCAGGGTCGCGGCCGGCCGGTCGGCCGCCGGGGCGTCCTGGCGGCGCTCCTCGCACCCCACCAGGAGGGCGAGCGCGGCGAGCAGCGCCGCGAGGGCGGCCGGCAGGCGAAGGGGACGCCGGGACCGTCGATGCACCAACTGCTCCATTCCTCGAAAGCGGTGTCGGTGCTCGGGCGGAGGCAGGTCTCCTGGCTTCCGTTCGCAGCGGCGAGGCGCCTTCCCGGGATCCCCCGACGGGATCCCAGTGGCTGGCTTCACGCCCAGCCGCGCCGCTCCCGGTGACAGTGGCGGGACCGCGCCGGATTCGCACCGGCTTCCCTCGAGCGCCCTCGCGGACGACCACCCACCCGAGACGCCCGCAGGCTACTCGGACCCCGGGTCCAGGTCGACCCCCTCCGAGCGGGGGGGCAAGCCCCACTGACCGGCGGTTGACGCGGAAGACGTCAGCGCCGTTCAATCCCCAAACTACAAAAAGCTGCAAGAACGATACGCAGACCTCCCGAAAGGAAGTTCATGGCGTCACAGGACATCGCGCGACCGCCCTTGCCCTCGCCGATCGCCGCGGTCCCGTCCGCCGAGCCCATGTCCGAGGACCTCTTGACCCCCGACGAGGCGCGCGCCCTGGTGAACGCATCGTCCAGTCGTGCGCCCACCGGCACCCGCAACCGCGCGCTCGTCGCGGTGATGTACCGGTCGGGCCTGCGTCCCGGCGAGGCGCTCGCGCTCATGCCGGAGGACGTCGACCTCGACGCCGGCACCATCCGCGTCCCGCCCCGCAAGGGCGGCCGCCGCCGCCTCACGGGCATCGACGGGGGCACCCGCGAGCTCATCCGGATCTGGATGGCCCGGCGCGCCGAGCGCGGCGTCGGCGACGACCGCACCCTGTTCTGCACCCTCGCCGGCGAGCCGCTGAAGGCCGCCTACGTGCGCGAGCTGCTGCCGCGGCTGGCGCGGCGGGCCCGCATCGCGAAGCGCGTCCACCCGCTCGCCCTGCGGTACGCCAACGCCGCCGAGCTGGCCGAGGAGGGCATGCCCGCGGGGATGATCGACCGGCACCTCGGGGTCGCGCCCGTCGGGGGCGCCCGCCGCTACCGCCGGCAGGTCAGCGAGGCCGACGTGGCCGCGGCCGTCGCCGGGCGCCCCTGGGGCGTCTGACCATGTGATCCGCGGGGGCTCGGCGGACGTACCCTCTCGTGGATGTCCGCCGAACCGCCACATGACGAGCCGGCCCGACTGGCCGACGAGGACCTGCTCACGCTGGTCGAGCGCGGCGACGCCGAGGCGTTCGAGGTCGTCTACGACCGCCACTCCCGGGTGGCCTACTCGCTGGCGTTCCGCCTGCTGGGCGACCGCCAGTCGGCCGAGGATCTCGTGCAGGACGCGTTCCTGGCCGTATGGCGAAACGCCTCGGCATACGCCTCGGCGCGGGGCAGCGTGCGCAACTGGCTGCTCTCCATCGTCCACAACCGCGGGGTCGACCGCCTGCGGACACTGGCGGCCATGACCCGCCGGCGCGAGGCGCTCGAGCAGGCCGAGCTCCGGCGCCCCGACGAGGCGGACGCCGCCGACCTCGGGATCGGCCGCGCCATGGCCGGCCGGGTTCGCCAGGAGATGAGCCGGCTCCCGGGCGACCAGTCGGAGGTGCTCGAGCTCGCCTACTACGGCGCGTTCACCCACCACGAGATCGCCGAGATGCTCGGCCTGCCCCTCGGCACGGTGAAGAGCCGCATGCGCCTGGGCCTGGAGCGGCTGCGCCGCGGGCTGGGCGCGGCGGAGGCGGCGGCCACGTGACCCGCGAGCACGACACGCTGCGCGACCTCATCGCGCCCGTCGCCGTGGGGGCGGCCGAGCCGCACGAGACCGCCCGCGTCGAGGCGCACGCGGAGCGCTGCGCAGCGTGCGGCGAGGAGCTCGCATCGCTGCGGGCCGCCGCGGCGGCCCTGGCGATCGCGGTGCCCCAGCACGACCCGCCCCCGTCGCTGAAGGCGTCCCTGATGTCCACCGTGCGCGCGGAGGCGGCCGGCCGGGCCGCGGGGGAGGCGGCGTCCGAGCATCCCCGGCCCCGCCGCGCCGGCCGCGGCCGGCGGTTCCTGGGGATCCCCGCGTGGCCTGCCGCCGCCGCCGTCGCCGCCCTGGTGGCCCTGGCGCTCGCGATCGGCCTGGTGGTCGCCACCTCCGGCGGCTCCGGCGGCGACGGCGGGGCCACCACCATCGCGATGACCGCGGGCCCGGCGGCGCCGGGCATCAGCGGGCGGGTGGTCTACGTCGCGGACGAGGACACGGCCGTGGTCGAGCTGCGCGGCCTGCCGCCGCTCGAGCCGGGCGACGCCTACCAGCTGTGGGTCATCGAGGGCGGCACGCCCACGTCGGCCGGCCTGCTCGCGCCGACGGGCCCGGCGGCGGCGCGGACGGTGGCGACCGGCCTCGCCGACGCCGACGCGCTCGCGGTCACCGCCCAGCCGGCGACGAGCCGATCCGCCCCCGAGGGGCCGATCCTGGCGCAGGCGCCGCTCTAGGCGGCAGCGCTCGGCGGCCGCTCAGGCGGCGGCGCGCGGGCCGGTCTCCTCGACCGGCGGCGGCGTCAGCACGGGCGCGTGCCCCAGCCGCCGGCGGCGGCGGGTACGCAGCGCGCGCCGCAGCGCGCGGCCGGTGGGCCATCCCACGGCGGTCTCGAGCTCCACTCCGCGGAGCGGCCCGGACGTGATGCGAACGGCGGCCATGTCCGTGCAGTTCGCGCCGGCTGCGGCCGGTCCTCCCCGGGCGACGAGGAGGAGCACGCGGTCCGCGAGCACCGTTACATTCACCCGATGCCACGGACGTCCACCCGGGAGCCCGTCCTTGGGGGCCGCTTCCTGGCCGGCCCGGAGCTGCGCGGCGGCGCCGGTCGCGTCGTGTGGGCGGGCACCGAGGCGCGCACCGGCATGCCCGTGCGGATCGAGCGGGCGCCGGAGCGGGCGGTCTCGCCCGCCACGATCATGCGCCTGGAGCACGCGCGCGCGGCGCTGCCCGACGGGGTCCCCGGCCTGGTCGCCCCGGTGCGCGCCGTGGACTGCGAGGACGGGGGCATCCACCTGGTCACGGCGATGCCGGCGGGCAGGCCGCTCGACGAGGCCGCCGCCGGCCCGTTGCCGCTGGCCGGCGCCATGGCCGTCGCCTCCGACGTGCTGACCGCGCTCGCCGAGCTCCACGCCCGCGGGATCCTGCACCGCGACCTCGACGCCGCCGCCGTGACCCTGCGCGACGAGGGCGTGACGCGGGCCACGATCACCGCCGCCGGGCTCGCCGCCGACGTCGCGCTGATCGCCTCGGTGGCCGACCTGCCCGCCGACGAGGTGGCCCACCTGGCGCCGGAGGCGTCCGGGCTCATCGCCGGCGGGGTGGACGAGCGCTCCGACCTCTGGTCGGCCGGCGTCCTGATCCACCGGTGCCTCACCGGGCGCCCGCCCCGCGAGGCGGCGACGGCGGCGGAGCTGCTGCGCGAGACGCTCGCCGGCCCGGTGCCGGGCCTGCGCCGGCTGGTCCCCGACGCGCCCCGGGTGCTGGAGGAGGCGGTGGGCCGGCTGCTGGAGCGCGACCCGCGCGACCGCTACCAATCGGCCCGGGCGGCCGCCGCCGACTTCGCGGCGATCGCGGAGGCCCTCGCCCGGGGCGACGCCGACCCGCAGGTGGTGCTCGGGGCGCTCGACGACCGCACGGCGCTGACGGAGCCGGCGTTCGTGGGGCGCCGCGGCGAGCTGGCCGCGCTGGAGGCGCAGATGCGCCGCACCCGCACGGGCGCCGGCGGGCTGGTGACGGTGGAGGCGCCGTCGGGCGGCGGCAAGTCCCGGCTGCTCGACGTGGTCATGGCGCGCGCCGTCGAGGAGGGGATGTGGGTCCTCCGCGGCGGCGGCGTCGACCAGGCCGCCGCGCAGCCGTTCCAGCTGCTCGGCGGCGTGGTGCGCGAGGTGGTGCGCGCCGCGTCCGCCGATGTGGAGCTCCACGGCGGGCTCACCGGCCGCCTCGGGGAGGAGGCGGCCGCCGCGAGCGCCGCGATGCCGGAGCTCGCGGAGATCGTGGGCGACGCCGACGAGGCGGGCCTCGGCCCCGAGCAGCATGCGGAGGCGCGGAGCATCCGGGCGCTCGCCGCCCTGCTCGACGCCCTGGGCGCGCCGGGGCGGGAGGCGGTGGTGATCCTCGACGACGCGCAGTGGGCCGACGAGGTGTCCGTGCGGCTGCTGGCGGCGTGGGCGCGGCGCGCGGCGCCCGACCGGCGCACGCTCGTGATCGTCGCGTTCCGCGAGGAGGAGGTGCCGGCCGACCACCCGCTGCGCGCCGCGGGGGCCCGCGAGCACCTGCAGCTGCCCCCGATGGGCGCGGCCGAGGTGGCGAGCCTGGCGACCACGATGGCGGGGACGCTCCCCGACGAGGCGATCGACGCGGTCGCGCGCCTCTCCGGGGGCAACCCGTTCATGGCGACCGCCGTCATGCGCGGCCTGGTGGAGTCGGCCGCGCTGCGGCGCGAGCGCGACGGGTGGCGGGTGTCGGACGCGGCGCTCGCCGACGTGAGCTCGTCGCGAGCCGCCGCCGACGTGCTGCTCGCCCGCGTCGACATGCTTCCCAGGGCGACCCTCGCCCTGCTCACCGCGGGGGCGGTGCTCGGCAAGGCGTTCGAGATCCCCCTGGCGGCCGAGCTCGCCGCCCAGGACCCCTCCGACGCGATCGCGTCGCTCGCCGAGGCGCGCCGGCGCAACATCGTGTGGACCGACCAGGAGGAATCCCGGGTCACGTTCGTCCACGACAAGCTGCGCGAGGCGCTCCTCGGCCGCGTCGACCCGGAGCGTCTGGCCGACCTGCACCGGGCGGCGGCCCGCCGGATCGAGGCGGCCCACCCGGACCGCGTGTTCGAGCTCGCCTACCACTACGACGCCGGCGGCGAGCGCGACCGCGCCGTGCCCCACGCGATGCGCGCCGCCGGGATCGCCCGCGGCCGCCACGCCCTGGCGGCCGCCGAGTCGCACTTCCGGATCGCGCTGGCCGGCGAGGCCCACCTGGACGAGGCGGGGCGGCGGGCGCTGGCCAACGGCCTCGGCGACGTCCTGATGATGAACGGCGGGTACGAGGAGGCCCAGGTCCACCTGGAGCGCGCGCGGGAGCTGTCCGACGACCCGCTCGCCCAGGCCGAGGTCGACGGCCGCCTGGGCGAGTTGCTCTTCAAGCGCGGCGACGTGGAGGCCGCGGTCGCGGCGTACGAGCGCGGGCTGCGCCTGCTCGACCAGCACGTGCCGCGCAACCTCGGGGGGTTCCTGCGCCAGGCGCTCCGCGAGATCGCGGTCCAGGCGGGGCACTCCCTCGCCCCCGCGCTGGCGGTGGGGCGCCGCGATCCGGTCCCGCCCGAGAGCCGGGAGATGCTGGCGGTGCGGCTCTACAGCCGCCTGGCCTACCCGTACTGGTTCGGCCGCGGGGCGGTCCACACCCTGTGGGCGCACCTGCGGGGCATGAACCTGGCGGAGCGCTACCCGCCGACGCTGGAGCTGGCGCAGGCCTACTCGGAGCACGCGCCGGTGATGACGGTGCTGCCGTGGTTCTCGCGCGGCCTCGACTACGCCGACCGCAGCCTGGCGATCCGCCGCGACCTGGGCGACGTGTGGGGGCAGGGCCAGTCGCTGCACTTCCGCGGCGTCGTGCTCTACGGGGCGTCCCGCTACGAGGAGTGCATCGCCAGCTGCGAGGAGGCCGTGGAGCTGCTGGAGCGCACCGGCGACCGGTGGGAGATGAACACGGCGGCGTGGCACATCGCGATCTGCCGATACCGACTCGGCGACCTCGGCGCCGCGGTCGAGCGGGCGCGGGAGGTGCACCAGGCCGGCCGGGAGATCGGCGACCCGCAGGCCGCGGGCATCTCGCTCGGCATCTGGTCGAAGGCGTCCGCGGGCGAGGTGCCGGCCGACCTGGTGGCCGCCGAGCTGGCCCGCGGCGGCGCCGACGTCCACACGCAGTCCGAGCTGGTGCAGGCGGAGGCGCTGCGGCTCATGGCGGCGGGACGGCACGAGGCGGCGGCGGCGACGCTGCGGCGGACCCTGCGGACGGTGGAGCGGCGCGGGTTCCGCCAGGAGTACGTGGCGCCGCTGGCCCCGTGGCTGGCGACCGCCCTGCGGCTGCAGCTGGAGGAGGGCACGGCGCTCAGCCGGCCGCGGCGGGCCCTCGCGGCGCGGCGGGCGCGCGCGGCGAGCCGGCGGGCGATGCTCTGGAGCCGTTCGTACCGCAACAACCTGCCGCACGCGCTGCGGGAGCGCGCGCTGATCCTGGCGCTCACGGGGTCGGGGGCCCGGGCCGGCCGGCTGCTGGAGCGCAGCGCCGCCGAGGCGGAGCGCCAGGGCGCCGCGTACGAGCTGGCGCTCACCCGCCACGCCCAGGCGCGGCTCGCCGCCGACCGCCGCGACGCGGGCGGCGCGGAGACGCTGCGGGCCGCGTCACTCGAGGTCGAGCGGCTGCGGGGCACGGGAGGGGTCGATCCGCGGGCGGCGGCCGCGCTGTCGCTCGCCGACCGCTTCGACGCCGTCCTGGTGTGCGGCCGCCAGATCGCCGCCGCCCTCACCCCGGCGGCGGTGGTGGAGGCGGCGCGGTCGGCGGCGATGGTGCTGCTGCGCGCCGAGGGCACCGACGTGACGGAGGTGGCGGCGGGCGGCGCGGCGGGGCCGCCGGCCTCGTGGCCGGCCGGGGAGCCGCCGCCCGACGGCGATCGCCTCCTCAGCGGCGAGCCGCTGGTGGTGACGCCGGCGGCGGGCGGGTCGCACATGTACGTGGCGATCCACGCCGACGGCCGGCCGGCGGCGGTGCTCGGCGTGCACCACACGGCGGTGGCCGACCTGTTCGGCGCGGAGGAGGTGCGGCTCGCGGAGTACATCGCCACCCTCACCGGCGCCGCGCTCGAGAACGCGGCCACGACCGCCCGGCTGGAGCACCAGGCGTTCCACGATCCGCTGACGGGCCTCGCGAACCGCGCGCTGGTGCTCGACCGGCTGTCGCAGGCGCTGCTGCGCGCCGAGCGGCGGCGGGAGGACGTCTGCGTGATGCTGCTCGACCTCGAC
>DASSBX010000228.1:0-4399 GCA_035698305.1 Miltoncostaeaceae bacterium
GCTGCCGAGGGGGGAGCCGAGGGGCATCACCGCCGCGCAGCCGACGTCCTCGAGCCGGCTGCCCAGCACCGGATCGTCGGTCGTGTACGGCAGCACGACGAAGCCGTCCCCGACGAGCTCCTCGGCGGCGCGCAGGAGCTCGACGGCGTCCGGGAGGAGGGTCCGGCGGTCGCCGATCACCTCCAACTTCACCCAGTCGGTCTCGAAGGCCTCGCGGGCCAGCCGGGCGGTGAGCACCGCGTCGCGCGCGGTGCGGCACCCCGCGGTGTTCGGCAGCACCCGCGCGCCGGCGCCGCGGATCGCATCCAGCATGCCGCCCGGCGCGTGGTCGGCGCGACGCACGGCGACGGTCACCAGCTCCGCACCCGCCGCGCGCACCGAGTCTGCGAGCAGCGCGGGGTTGGCGAAGCCGCCGGAGCCGAGCAGGAGGCGCGACCCCATGTCCGCGCCGGCGATCCGCAGGCCGCCGTCCGGCACCTCAGCCACCCGCCGCCGCGCGGACCACCTCGACGCGCGCGCCGTCGGCGACCGGCGTGGCGTCCCACTCGCGCCGCGGCACCACGCGCCCGTCGACCGCGACCGCCGTCCCCCGCTCCGTCGCCGCCACGCCCACGAGCCCCGCGACGTGGGCCACCGTGGCGGCCTCCGGGACCGCCCGCTCCGCGCCGTTGAGCATCACGCGCACGCCGTCTCCACCGGATGCGCCAATTGACGTGAGGGGGCGGGCGCCAATTGGCGTGCCCACGAGGGAGCCTCCCGTCCCGCCGCCAGGGCGGCCGCGGCCTCCGCGGCGAGCGGGGTGAGCAGGACGCCGTGACGGAAGCCGCCGACGGCCCACACGAGGCCGGGGGCCGCGGGGTCCTGGCCGATGACGGGCCTGCCGTCCGGGGTGGCGGGCCGGACCCCGGCGGCCGTCTCGGCGAGCTCCAGCTCCGCGATCTCGGGGACGGCCCGGAGGGCCTCGACCAGCAGACCGGCGACGCCGGCGGCGGTGACCCTCGCGTCGGCGCCCTCCTCCATCGTCGCGCCCACCACCAGCTCGCCGTCCCTGGGGGCGAGGTACACGGACGGGGTGCGCACCGTCATCCGCAGGGGGATGGGAGCCCCTGTCCGGCCGCGGAGACGCAGGATCTGGCCGCTCACCCCGCGGACCGCCACGCCGGGCGCGAGCCGCCCCGCCGCCCACCCGGCCGCGATCACCACGCAGCCCGCGGTGACGGTCTCGCCGCCCTCCAGCCGGACGCCGAGGGTCGCGTCGCGCCGAATGGCGTCGACCCTGCACGCCAATTGGCGCACGCCGGCGGCCGCGGCCGCCGCCTCCAGGGCCGCCAGGAGGGCCCTCGGCTCGGCCTGGTGCTCATCCGGGAGCAGGGCGCCGCCCGCGACGGCGGGCCCGAGGCCGGGTTCCGCGTCCCGCAGCGCGGAGCCCGGTCGCCACCCGACGGGCGTGCCCCAGCGCTCCAGCACCTCCAGCCGCCGCCGCACCACGGGGACGTGCTCCGGGCGGGAGGCCGCCAGGACCGCTCCCGTCCTGCGAAACCCCGGGTCGCACCCGGACGCCTCGCCGAGGGCGTGGGCGAAGGCGGGCCAGCGCGCGAGGGCCTCGACCATCAGGGCGTGGAGGTCCTCCTCGCCCTCCTCCGCCTCCGACCAGGGCCCCAGCATCCCCGCCGCGACGTGTGCGGCCGGCGGCGCGCCGTCGCCGATGACGGTGACGCGCGCGCCCTCCGCCGCGGCGCGCCACGCCGTGGCCAGCCCCCACGGGCCGGCGCCCACCACGACGACGTCGGGGGCGGCCGGCAGGGTCAGCGCTCCTCGGGCAGGAAGCGGTCGGTCACGGCGGCGGACGCGTCGACCGGCTTCGTGAGCAGCCCGTTGTCCTCCATCCAGGCGGCGAACGTCGCCCACCGGGCGGGGTCGACGGTCAGGGTGGGGGCGTCGGAGGGGGAGAGGACCGGGGCGGTCTCGCGCAGCTGCGCCTTCACGGTGTCCTCGTCGAGGTCCTGGTTCGCCTTGAGGAGGTGCTCCACCGCGCCGGCCTGGTCGGTGGCCGCCCAGTCCTGCCCCTTCTGCAGCCCGCGGAGGAAGGCCCGCACCAGCTCCGGCCGGTCGCGCGCGACGGCGTCGCTGGTGACCACGACCAGCTCGTCGTACGTCGGCACCCCGTGCTCGTCGAGGCGCAGGGCCGCGACCGGCTCGCCCTCGCGCTCCAGCTCCACCAACTCGATGTTCCAGAACGCGCCGATGACCGCGTCCACCTTGCCGGCGGCGAGCGCCGGGGCGAGGTTGAAGCCGACGTTCTTGACCGTGACCTTCGCCGGGTCGCCGCCGCCGTCACGCACCACCGCGTCAAGGAGCGGCCGGTCGGACGGCAGCCCGGCGGCGCCGACGGTCTTCCCCTCGAGGTCGTCGGGCCCCGAGATGCGGTCGGTGCGGTAGATCACCGCGTTCAGCGGCCGGGTGACGAGTGCCGCGACCGCCACCACCGGCACGCCCTCGGAGCGGGCGATCAGCACCTCGGGCTCGTAGGAGATCGCGAACTCGGCGCGCCCGGCGGCCAGCCGCTTCAGCGCCGCCGACGGGTCGCTCGGCACCTCCGGCGCGACCGTGACGCCCGCGTCCTCGAAGAAGCCCTCGTCGATCGCGCCGTAGATGCCGGCGTGGTCGGTGTTGGGGAACCAGTCGAGGATGAGGCGGGCCGACTGCTGCCCCGGCTCGCCGCCGCCGTCGTCGCCGCACCCGGCCGCGACGGCCAGGCACGCGACGGCGGCCAGGATCAGGGCGAGAACGCGTCTGGGGGTCATCGTCGTCTCCATGCGGGTCGGGAGGAGTGGCGGCGGTGGGGCAGGAGCAGGCGCTCCGCGAGGCCGACCAGGCCGAAGAACGCCATGCCGATGACGGCCAGCAGCACGATCGCGGCGAAGCTGCGGGCGGTCGCGAACTGCGCGGTGGAGAACTCGGAGAGATAGCCCAGCCCGCGGTCGGCGCCGACGTACTCCGCCACCACGGCGCCGGTCACGGCGAAGACGGCCGCCATCCGCAGGCCGGAGAAGATCGCGGGCATCGCGGCGGGCAGGGTCACGCGGCGGAACGTCCACGTCCGGGAGGCGCCGAGCGTCCGCACCGACTGCGCCAGCGCCGGGTCGACCGCGCGCAGGCCGTCCACGCCGGTGACCACCACGGGGAAGAACGCGATCACGAACGCCACCATCACCTGGGCGGTGCCGTAGTCGAGCCAGATCGCGATGATCGGGGCGACCGCGAGGATGGGGATGGCCTGGCTCGCGACCAGCCACGGGTAGACGGCGTGCTCGGCGATCCGGGAGCGGGTGATCAGCACCGCGAGCGCCAGGCCGATCAGGGCGGCCAGGGCGAACCCGACGGCGGCCTCCACGATGGTGGCCTGCGCGTGGAACCACAGGCGGCCGCGGTCGTCCCACAGCACCGTGCCGACGTCGCCGGGCGACGGCAGCAGCCACTCCTGGGGCGACGCCACCCAGATCGCCGCCTGCCAGGCGAGCAGCGCGAGCAGGGGGAGGAGCAGCAGGGGCAGGCGGCGCGCCCAGCCGCGCGGACGGGCCGGCGGGGCCGCCTGCCCGGCGGCGGTCGTGGCCAGGCGCCCGAGCGTGCTCACGCCAGCGCCCCCGAGGCCCGCAGGGCGCCCATCAGGCGGGCGCGCAGCGCCGCGAACTCCGGCACGACCGTGTCGTCGAGGCCCCGCGGGCGAGGCAGGTCGACCGCGATCTCGTCGATGATCCGCATGGGGCGGGGCCCGGCCACCAGCACGCGGTCGCCGATCAGGAGGGCCTCGTCGAGGTCGTGGGTGACGAGCAGCGCGGTGGGGCGGCGCTCCGCCCACGTCGCCCCCAGCACGCCCTGCAGGTCGGCACGGGTCAGGGCGTCCAGGGCCCCGAACGGCTCGTCGAGCAGCCACGCGCGCGCGCCCGACAGCAGCGTCCGGGCGAGGGCGGCGCGCTGGCGCATGCCGCCCGACAGCGCGTGCGGGTAGTGGTCGCAGAACCCCGACAGCCCGAACCGCGCCAGGGCCGCGCGCGCCGCCCGGCCCGCCGCGTCGCGCGGCGCAGCGGCGAGGGTCGCCGCCATCGCCACGTTGTCCTCCAGCGTGCGCCAGGGCAGCAGGGCGTCGCGCTGCGGCATCAGCGTCAGCGTCCCCAGACGCGCGGGGGCGGGCCGGCCGTCCAGCAGCACCGCGCCGGCGTCCGGCTCCAGCAGCCCGGCGAGCACCGACAGCAGCGTGCTCTTGCCGCACCCGGAGGGCCCGACCAGGGCGACGATCTCCCCCGGCTCGACCCGCAGGTCGACGCCGTAGAGCACCTCGACGTCGCCCAGCGCGAGCGTCACGCCGAGGGCCTCCAGGGCGGGGGCGGCGTCAGACGTC
>DASSBX010000229.1:0-2504 GCA_035698305.1 Miltoncostaeaceae bacterium
GGGCGATCAGGGCGAGCTCCTCGTCCAACCGGACCCGGGCGGCGGCCCGCCTGGCGGCGTTGGGGTAGCGGGCGCCGAGCTGATGGACGCAGAGGGAGGTGAGGGCGTCCTGGGCGGTCTGGCCGGGGTGGGAGCCGACGAAGTCGGGGAAGCGGTAGCCGAGGTCGCGGGTCAGGTCGAACTCGAGGCGCTCCGCCACCCGGAGGGTCTGCGCGACGGCGGCGGGGTGGTCGGCGAACAGGGCGGCGGTCTCGGGGGGCGGTCGCAGGACGGCGTGGTGGTTGCCGCGGCGGACGTCCTCGGAGCCGTCGAGGGTGAGGCGGTGCCCGATCGCGACGAACGCGTCCTGCAGGAGCGCCGCCTCCGGGGTGTGGGCGTGGGGGTCGCCGGTCGCGACGGCGGGGACGCCGACGGCCTCGGCGAGGCGCTCCAGGTCGCGCGCGAGGGCGCGGTCCCCCCGGTTGCGGGTGAGCTGGATCTCGACGTGGACGTGATCGCGGCCGAAGTCGGCGACCAGCGCGCGCAGCGCCGCCTCCGCCCCGCGACGGTCGCCGGCGCGAACGAGCCGGGGGACGTGGCCGTGGCGGGCGCACCCGGCCAGGCACACGAGCCCCTCGGTGCGGCCGGGCTCGGAGAGCGCCTCGCGGGGCAGGGCGGGGGGCACGGCGCGCCGGTGCGGCGGCGGCCGCGTCCCGGCGTGGGCGAGGGTGATGAGGCGGCACAGGTTGGCGTAGCCCCGCTCCGTGGCGGCGAGGAGCGTGAGATGGGAGCCGTCCGCGAGCGTCACCTCCGCCCCCGTGATGGGACGGACCCCGGCCGCGCGGGCGGCGTGGGCGAACGCGAGCGAGCCGCAGAGGCCGTCGTGGTCGGTCAGCGCGAGCGCCTCGTGCCCCATCGCCGCCGCCGCCTCGGCCATCTCCTCGGGGGTGGACGCCCCGTCGAGGAAGCTGAACGCCGAGTGCGCGTGCAGCTCGACGTAGGGGACGGAGCCGGCGGAGGAGGGCGGGGATGAGGGCGGGGGCATCGAACGTATGTTCGTGCCTGGAGGAGCTCAGTTCAAACGATCGTGTGGCGACTCCGGGTCGACGGAGGCGGGTCGGTCCCCGGGGATGGGGGAGCCGCTCACGCCCCGCTCCGGGCCCCCGTCACCCTCCATCGAGGGCCCGGCAGCCTTCCGCTCGCGTTCATTCGGTCGTTCCCGGGCGTTCATTCGATCGTCTCCGGGCGTTCAATTGAACGGACCCCGATGTTCAATTGAACGCGCGCGGACACGGAGGGGCCGCAGCGGTCCGGGTCGTCACCGGCTCGCGCGGCGGCTGGGATCCCCCGCACCGTGGTCACTGCGCGATGCGTGCCCGCCCCGCTGGTGCCTCGTCACCGCCTGAGCGCAGGCGGGACGACGCGCGTCAGGCGTCGATCTCGGTCCCGAAGTTCGGGTAGCGGTCGGTCAGCAGGCCGATGTAGCCGTGCGTCTGGGCGGTGAAGCGCACCGCCCAGGCCGTGAGGTTCCGCAGACCCAGTGGCATCGCGCCCGTGAAGAGGCACGCGACCCACGAGATGATCGCGAGGATCTCGATGAGGTAGCCGATGATGTTGCTCACGATCAGGACCGGGATCGCCAGGATGATCCGGAACGCCACCGTCCACCGGTTCTGGGGCGCCGGCGGGGCGATCGACAGGTCGGCGCCGTACGGCTCCGTCCCCATGAACCCCGGGTACGGGTCGGCCAGGAACAGCAGATAGCCGTACACCTGCGTCTGGTACCGCAGGTACTGGGCGATGAAGTCGTGCAGCCCATCCGGCGTCTGACCCGCGAACAGGGTCGCGAACCAGCTCACGATCACTGCGAAGAACACGACGATGCCCCACAGCGCCAGCCAGATCAGGTGGGGGATCACCAGGATCAGGCGGAACGCCACCGTCAGGCGGGTGCGCCGCAGGTCGTCGGTCACGGCGAGGCGGATGGGGTGGTCCATGGCCGCACGATAGATGCCCGGCCGGACGGCGACGATCCCGCCCCTCCTCCGGACACGCCATGAGGGGGGCGCCCGTGCCCCAGGCGCCCCCCTCGGGGGCCGCGCGCCGGGTGCCCGCCGGCGTCGCGGTGATGTGGTGGTCCGTCCTGCACCACATGCATCGCCCGGAGCGGTTCCCTCCAGGCGCGTGCATAGAGAGCGTGCCCATGGTCCCGGTGGGGGAAACGCCGGCGCGGCGGCGCGAACCGATGATGTTTGGGCGGCGGCCAGACCCGCGGATAGCATCCCGCCCCGCCCGCCCCCGTCCGCCCCGAGGATCGACAATCCGTCACCGCTCCGCCCGCGCCGCGGTCGCCGCCGCCATCGCCGTCCTCGCCGCGGTCCTCGCGCTCCCCGCCGTCTCCGCGGCCGCCATGCCGTACGTCGCGGTGGACGCGGGCCACGGGGGCGGCGACACCGGCGCCGTCGGCGCGCTGCCGCCGGGCACCGCCACCGGGCTGCCGCCGCGCGCCGACTCCCAGGGCCGGA
>DASSBX010000230.1:0-3807 GCA_035698305.1 Miltoncostaeaceae bacterium
GGCCGACGGCTCCGGCGCCCCCCGCGTGTTCCTCCCGGACGCCGGCTACACCTCGGTGGTGCACCCCGCAAGCTGAGCGGGATGCCTGCGTCACCGGGTCGGCCGTTCGTCGTGTCGGGAGGTGTGGCGCCCGGGCCGGAGAGTCCTGGGGTCCGGTGTATCCGGGGCCGGCACGACGCAACGGACGCGGAGATCGCCTGGGGCCCCGTCGCCGCACGCGACGGGGCCATCGGGACGCCCGGATTCGAACCGGGGACCCCCGCCACCCAAAGGCGGTGCGCTACCAGGCTGCGCCACGTCCCGAGGGGCCCAGCGTAGCCGAGCCCTACGCCGGCGCCGAGCCCGCCTCCGGGTCGGGGGAGGCGTCGGAGGCGGAGGCCGTCTCGGCGGCGGCGAGGATCGTGGGGCTCGCGGACGGCTGCGGTGCGGGACGGGCGGCGGGCGCGGGGGCCGGGGTCGCGGGGGCTGGGGGGCCGAACGGGTTGCGGAAGCAGGAGGCGACGATCGCGTCGGCGAGCCGGACGTCCAGCGGGTCGAACGCGACGCCCACCCGGTACCGACGGGTGCCGCGGATGCGCTTCACCGTCGCCACCTCGCCGGTGACCTCCACGGGGCCGTCTTCCATCAGGATCACCAGGCGCACGCGGTCGCCGCGCTCGCGCCGGTCGTCCACGATCAGGCGGGCGCCGTGCCGGCCCAGGTCGTCGATGTGGCCGGCGAGCGACGGGACGCCGCCGTCGTCCGGCGCCCACGCCGCCTCCAGGCTCACCGGGAAGCGGTGGCTGCGGCGGCGGTGCTGCACGCCCGTCGCCCAGAACGCCGTGTAGAGGATCAGGGCGACGTTCACGAGCGCCCACACCGTGGTGATCGTCGCGGCGCCCGCGGCGAGCCGGATGGGCCAGTCGAGCAGCTGGGCGGCCGTCTGCACCCCGATGGCCGCCAGGGCCAGGCACGCGAGGGCCAGCGGCACCCGCAGCGCGCGCAGCACCGGGGAGCCCCCGGAGCGGGCGCCCTTCGGCGTCACCGCGAAGCCCCTCCCCCGCCCCCGGGGCAGCGCGGCCAGCGCCCGCAGGTAGGCCTCCATCCGCACCACGGCGTAGCGCTCGCCCTCCAGCGGGCGGTAGCGGCCGCGGCTGAGCGCCCACGAGGTGAGCGGGACCAGCACGAACTGCGGCACGAACACCATCAGGTACAGCGCGGGGACCGCGGCGATCGGCACGGCCCCCGTCGCGAGCACCAGCGGAGGCACCATGAAGCCGATCACGCGCTGCAGCCCCTCGAAGAAGTGGAGGCAGCTCGCCGAGTACTCCACCCGCTGCGCCCACGACAGCCCCCGGCGGAGCATCGGCCACTCGAGGCGCAGCATCTGGATGGAGCCCCGCGCCCAGCGGCCGCGCTGCACCACGAACGCCCCGATCTCCTCGGGCGCCAGGCCCAGGGCCATCACCTCGTCGTGGTACACCACACGCCAGCCGCGGCGGTTCAGCACCAGGCTCGTGTGGGCGTCCTCCACCACCGTCCGGGTCGCGACGCCGCCGACGTCGATCAGCGCGGCCCGGCGCAGCACCGACGGGCAGCCGCACCAGAAGGCGGCGGCGTGGCGGTCCTTCCCGGGGAGGATCACGTCGAAGAAGATGCTCTGCTCGTTGCGGAGCGGATCGTCGTGCCGGCGCGGGTGCCCGAAGCCGCGGTTGAAGAACGACTGCGGGCCCTGCACCACCGCCACCCGCGGGTCGCGCATGTAGCCGAGCATCCGCTCCAGCAGCTCCGGGCGCGGCACGTGGTCGGCGTCGAGGGTGACCAGGAACTCGGCGTCCACGTGGCGCAGCGCGTGGTTGATGTTCCCCGCCTTCGCGTGCGCCCGGGGGGCGGGGCGGCTCAGGTAGCGCGCGCCGAGCTGGTCGCACATCTCCTTCACCCAGGGGCGGCCGCCGTCGTCGAGCACCCACACCTGCGGCCGCACGTCGTTGCGGATGCCGAGGGCCCCCACGACGGTCGGGCGCAGCACGTCCTCGTCCTCGTCGAACGTCGCCACCAGCACCGCCACGCGCCGGCCGGCCAGGGGCGGCGGCGGCGTCCGCCGCGACGTGCGCCAGCACGAGAACGCCAGGAGCAGCAGCATCCCGAACCCGTAGGTCTCGGCCAGCACCAGCGGGAGGCCCAGCCACAGGGCCGTCCCGTCGAGGGTGAAGCCCCAGCGCCACACCATGTAGCCGCCCGCGGCCGCGATCGCGACGAGCGCCACCGCCTGTGCCCACCGCACGGCGGGCACGAGCGGCGGGCGCGCGGCGGCGCCGGCCCGGCTCGCGGTGCCCTCGTCCATGGCGATCGGCTGCGGCATCCATGCCCTCTCTGGATCATGCTCCCGGCGCGCGACGGGAACGTGGTGGCCGACCTCCTTATCGGCCTCACCGTGCGGGATCCGAGCCCTGAGCCGGGATCCGGCGGCGTCAGGAGGCGGGCGCCCGCCTCGCGAGCCCCAGCGCGTACTCGGGCCAGAAGATCCCGGCCGGCGGGCCGCCGTTGCACGTGCCGTCCGACTCGCCCGGCCGCTTCACCCACAGCAGGCCGTCGGCGAGGGGCTCGCCGGTCACCGCCGTCGGCGCCGGCCCCAGGGCGCGACCCGGCGGGTTGCACCACTCGCGGGACCGCGGAACGCCCAGCCCGTTGCGGCTGGTGTCGACCACGAACCGGGCGCCGCCCGTCCGCCTGGACACCGCGCGGCCGAACGCCAGGGAGCGCGCCGTCGTGGCGAACCCCGAGACGTTCACCGAGAAGCCCCGCGCCCGGGCGACGCCGGCCGCCCGGAGCCGCTTCGCGATCCTCCGGGCCGGCATCCACCCCGGGTTGCCGGCGTCGATGTACACCGCCGTCTGCGGGAGCGCCGAGAGGGTGGCGACGGCCTCGCGGATCAACCGGCTGCGCTCGGCCCTGAGGCGGCGCGGCAGGCACCCCATCCCGGCGAGCGCGTCGGGCTCCAGGATCACGATCGCCGGCGCGCCGCCGATGCCCCGCGCCATCTGGGCGATCCAGGCGCGGTAGGCGCGGCCGTCGGACGCGCCGCCGGACGAGTGCAGGCCGCAGTCCCGGTGCGGGATGTTGTACGCCACCAGTATCGGGGTCGACCCGGTCCGCAGGCCGGCCTTCACCCGCGCCGCCACCGTGCCGCGCACGTCGCGCCGCCACTCGCCCAGCCAGAGCCCCTGCGACTGCTCGGCGATCCGCGCCAGCAGCGCGGCGTCGTCGGGCCGGGAGGCGTGCCACCTGCGCTCGCGCACCCTGACGGCGCTGTGCGGCTCCACGTAGAGCGGCCGCGCCGCCAACGGGTTCGGCTGCACGTCGCGCCCCCCGGCGGCCTCAACCACGGGCCTGAGCGACCCGATCGGGCCCGCCTGGGCCGCGGCCACCCCGGTGGCGGCGACGGTCGCGACGATCACCGCGACGGCGGTCAGGGCGGCCCGGAGGGCCTTCGCTGGGCACGGGATTCTTCTGGGCACGGTTGAGGCCGGATGGCACGTGCCGCCCCTATCGGCAGCCCGCGCGCGGACTGGAGCCTACGGAAACCTCATAGCGGGGTGGGGCGTCCCGGCGGCCCGCCGCCTCAGGTCGCCCGGGATCGCTGCCGACGTGCACGGGGATGGAGCGCTCCCCCTGGACCCGCCGCCTCGCCGGGATCGGCATCTGCGTGGCGTTCCTCGCGATCGCCGCCGCGGCGATCTCGGTGCCGTGGGCCACCCGCGACGACCGGCCGGCGAGCGCCGGCCTGCCGAGGGTCGACCCGGTCCGCAGGCCGGCCTTCACCCGCGC